>JABJAG010000044.1 GCA_018666195.1 Alphaproteobacteria bacterium | reverse complement strand
TTGTGATTTGTCCGGAGAGCTAGCGGGCGCGGGTCGTCTCTGGCTCGTGACCGGTCCGAATATGGCCGGTAAGTCAACTTTCCTGCGCCAGAATGCATTGATCGCGATTCTCGCCCAGATCGGTTCCTTCGTGCCAGCAACTTCCGCGACGATCGGCGTGGTGGACCGGCTGTTCAGCCGGGTGGGGGCCGCAGATGATCTGGCACGGGGCCGGTCGACCTTTATGGTGGAGATGGTTGAGGCCGCCGCGATTCTCAATCAGGCTGGCCCGCGAGCGCTGGTGATCCTGGATGAAATTGGGCGCGGGACCGCGACCTTTGATGGTTTGTCGATCGCCTGGGCGACGGTGGAGCATTTGCATGAAGTGAATGGCTGTCGAACCCTGTTCGCGACTCATTTCCACGAGCTCACCAAGCTGGCAACCCGGCTGGATCAGTTGTCCTGCCATACCATGCGGGTGAAAGAGTGGCGCGACGATATTGTCTTCCTGCACGAAGTGGGTGCGGGGACTGCGGATCGATCCTATGGCATTCATGTGGGCAAACTGGCTGGTCTGCCGCCACAGGTCGTAGATCGTGCGGAGGCTGTGTTGCGGTTGCTGGAAGCTGGCGACCAGGCCGGGGCGCTGGCGCGCCTGGCCGATGACCTACCGTTGTTTCAGGCTGCGGCTTTGCATGAACCCGGCGCGTTGGAAACTGCGTCGGCCGATCCCTTGCGTGAGCTCCTCGCCGAAACCGATCCGGATGCGTTGAGTCCGCGTGAAGCCCTTGAAGTGCTTTACCGCCTGAAGGCGACCCTTGATGCGTGAGGCCATGAGCCGCCTGCTGGCGATGGCGGGGTTTGGCGCCGTCGGCGACATTATGCGCCACCGGAGTTTCCGAATTTACCTGATTGGTCATATTCCCAATGTGGTGGGTGTCTGGGTGGTGCGGATCGCCATCGGCTGGCTGGCCTGGGAGCTGACAGGCTCGGCATTCTGGGTTGGTGCGCTGGTGGCTGCTGATGCGCTGCCGGTTCTGCTCTTCGGGCCGATTGGCGGCGTAATGGCGGACCGGCTGGATCGCAAGCAGATCAGCCTTGTCACCCAGGCGATTCTCTGCGTGCTCAGCATTGGCCTGACCGCGCTGACTTATATGGGGTTGATCGATATCTGGCTGTTGCTGATCTTTGCCCTCGCACGCGGTGTGACGTTCTCGTTCTGGCAGCCAGTCCGGTTGGCATTGATGCCCAATCTGGTGCCGCGATCGGAGTTGCCGACGGCGATTGCGCTTAACTCCTCCACCTTTAATGCGGCGCAGTTCATCGGGCCTGCTGTGGCAGGTGGTCTGCTGAAGCTCGGCGGCGCCGAGCTGGCTTTTGCATTCAACATATTTGCTGCCGCGATGATGGTCGTGGCGCTGGCACAGATCGAATCCCCGCCGCAGCCCGAACGCAAAGGCCCCCGGGGCTCGTTTCTCGATGATGCGCTGGCCGGCATTCGTTACGGAGCCGCGCATCCTGGTATCGGTCCGATGCTTTTGCTGTTGCTGATCGTGGGATTGATGATCCGTCCCCTTACCGAACTGATGCCCGCGCTGGCTGGCGGCGTCTTTCTCAAAGAGGTGACAGGTTATTCAATGATGGCGTCTTCCGTCGGGATTGGCGCGATGTTCGGGGCCATCTGGATGCTGCAGCGGGGGAATGCTGGCAACATCACTGACATCGCTCTGTTTGCAGGGTTTGCTGGCGGGGTCTCGGCCTTGTTGCTGATCGTGGTTGGGTGGTTCCCCTTCGCGCTTCTTTGTCTGGCGGTTCTCGGCTTCTCGATGACGGCAGGTGGCATTGCGACCCAACAGGTGGTGCAATTTGCCGTCCCTGATGAGATGCGTGGCCGGGTGCTGGGTCTGTTTGGAATGATCTTTCGCGCGGGCCCGGCATTGGGTGCGCTCATTATCGGCCGGATTGGTGATGCCGTGGGTCTGACCTGGCCAGTGTTGATCGGCGCGTTGATCGGGCTTGGGGCGTATGGCTTTGCCTGGACTCGGCGGACGCGGTTACGTGAGGCGCTGGAGGCGCGGCGCGCCAGTGATGCGGCAGCCGATGTAGCAGAAACATCACAGGTGGCTGATAAAACGGCAAGCTAACTGGGTTCTCGTGTCCTTTCATGGCTGAAGACTGTAAAACCAATTCATTATGGCCAGCCCAAAACGCAATCGTGATCTGATCGACCGCGCCCGACTCGAAAGTGAGATCGAGGCCGCAAGCGCGGATGCTGCAAACGACGCGGCGCGTCGTGTGATTGTGCTGGACCATCTCAAGCAGGCAATCGAGCACGGACGGTTATCCGTACAGACACGTTTTGAAGCCAACGATATCGATGGCAACAAGGCGAAGGGTGAACTCTCGTTTCTGTTCGATCAGGTGATCCGGATAGTTCACGACGAGGCGGCACGCACCTATCCGTCAGCCAACCCAACCGCGGGAGACCGACTGGCAATTGTCGCGGTGGGTGGTTATGGGCGCGGAGAACTCGCACCCTACTCGGATATCGATCTGCTGTTTCTCTTTCCCTGGAAACAGACGGCGCGTGGAGAGCAGGTTGTCGAATACATGCTCTACATGCTTTGGGACCTGGGCCTGAAGGTCGGCCACTCGACGCGATCCATCGAAGATTGCATCCGTCTGTCCAAGCAGGATCTGACAATCCGCACAGCTCTGCTGGAGGCGCGTTTTCTTTGGGGCGAACAGGCCCTTTTCCTTGAACTTCGCAAGTCTTTCAGTGACCAGGTGATCTCGGGCGCGGCGATGGATTTTGTGACCGGCAAGCTCGCCGAACGGGATACGCGGCATGAGAAGATGGGCGACAGCCGCTACTATGTGGAGCCCAATATCAAGGATGGCAAAGGCGGGTTGCGTGACCTGCAAACCCTCTACTGGATCGCCAAGTTTGCCTATGAGGTGGACAGCGTGGCTGATCTCGTCGACCGGGATGTGCTGACCAAGGCCGAAGCACGCAACTTTTCCAAGGATCAGAATTTCCTCTGGAGTGTGCGATTTCATCTTCACTACATCTCCGGTCGAGGTGAGGAGCGCCTGACCTTCGATGTGCAGACACTGATATCCGAGCGCATGGGCTATGCCGAGCGCGCCGGGGCATCAGGCGTCGAACGCTTCATGAAGCACTACTACATCGTCGCCAAGGATGTGGGTGACCTGACGCGGATTTTCTGTGCGGCGATTGAGGCCGAGAATATGAGCAAGCCGATCATCCGGCTGCCGCGTCTGCGCCGGGCACGGGACTTGATGGGGTTTCAGATTGATCGCGACCGATTGACTGTTGCGGATGAAAACCAGTTTGCCGAGGACCCGGTCGCCCTGATCCGCCTGTTTTACGTGGCCCATAATGAGGGCCTGGATATTCACCCCCACGCCTTGCGGCTGGTGACCCAGAATCTGAAACGTATCGACAAGAATCTTCGTGCGGACCCGGAAGCAAACCGGATGTTCGTCGAGATGGCAACGTCGATCGATTCACCTGAAATGGTGCTGACCCGGATGAACGAGGCCGGCGTGTTCGGGAAATTCCTGCGCGATTTCGGGCGGGTGGTCGGTCAGACCCAGCACGACATGTATCACGTCTATACCGTCGACGAGCACACCATTCAGGCAATCGGGCTTCTGGCGAAGATCGAGCGCGGTGAGCTGAAAAAGGATCATCCGGTGGCCAGTGAGGTGATCCACAAGATTTCTTCGCGGCGCGCGCTCTATATGAGCGTGTTGTTTCACGACATTGCCAAGGGTCGGGGTGGTGACCATTCGGTGCTTGGCGCACGGGTGGCCAAACGGGTTTGCCCGCGTCTTGGCCTTGATGCGGAAGAAGCGGAATCTGTGGAATGGCTCGTCGCAGAACATCTCTTGATGAGTGACGTCGCTCAGAAGCGTGATCTCAACGACCCCAAAACGATCCGTGATTTTGTGGAAACTGTGCAGTCTCCGGAACGGCTGCGTCTGCTGTTGTGTCTGACTGTTGTTGATATGCGCGCGACAGGGCCGAATGTCTGGAACAACTGGAAGGCGCAGTTGCTGCGCGAACTCTATCATGCTGCCGGGGATGTGATGTCGGGTGGTCAATTGACCAACGCCCGTGCAGATCGGGTGGAAGCCGCGAAAGAAGGCTTGCGAGTTGCGCTGCCGGATTGGTCTGATGACGATTTCGACGCCCATATGGATCGAGGCTATACAGGGTACTGGCTGACTTTCGATGCCGACACGCTGGCCCATCATGCCCGCATGATGCGTGAAGCCGAGCAGGACAATCTGCCGCTTTCGATTCGGACGCGGGTTCGTATTGATATCGATGTGACCGAACTGACGATCTATACGCAGGATCATCCCGGCGTGTTTTCGCGTGTTGCGGGCGCCATCGCGGCAGTGGATGCAAATATTGTCGACGCCAAGGCCTTCACAACGCCCCAGGGCATGGCGATCGAGACCTTCTGGCTGCAGGACAATGACGACACCGCTCTGTCGGCATCCGGGACACTGGCCAAACTGACGGTGCAGATTGAACGCGCTCTTGCCGGCCAGATGAAACGATCCGAGCCGCAGGCCCAGCGCAGTTTTGTTCCCGATCGCATCAAGGTCTTCAAAGTGCCACCGCGGGTGATTATCGACAATCAGGCCAGCGCCACACATACGGTGATCGAGATCAACGGCCGGGACCGGCCGGGCTTTTTGTATCTGGTCACCGGCGCGCTGTTCAGCCTGTCCTTGCAGATATCCTCGGCCAAGATCTCAACTTTCGGGGAGCGCGCGGTCGATGTGTTCTACGTCAAGGATGGCTTCGGCATGAAGATCACCCATGAAGGACGATTGGCGACGATCCGCAAGACACTGCTTGAAGCGATCGGCGAAGCTGAACCAGCGCCCGTTCGCACAGCTGCCGAATAACCCCCAACACGAAATATATCGACCACATGATAGCCGTTCTGCCCGCTGTCGCGGCCCTTCTCCTCGGGGTTGCGTTTCTGATGCCTGGCAATGGATTGCAGGGCACATTGCTTGGTGTGCGCGGGGCCATCGAATCTTTTTCAGCCATCGAGATCGGTCTTGTCATGTCCGGTTACTATGCGGGGTTCGCACTGGCCTGTCTGTTTGGCGCCGCCGTCATCGAGCGAGTGGGCCATATACGCACATTTGCGGCCTTTGCCTCACTGGCCTCTGCAGCCGCGATTGTGCATGCAGCGATTGTTGATCCGTGGTCCTGGATCGTGCTGCGCGCGCTGACCGGCGCATGTTTTGCCGGGCTTTATATGGTGGTCGAGAGCTGGCTGAATGATCGGATCTCGAACAGCCAGCGTGGATCCCTCATGGCGGTTTATATGATTGTCAATTTGGGCTCGATCGCTGCCGCACAGCAACTGCTCAACATTTCCAATCCGGCCGGGTTCGAACTGTTCGTTGTTTCCTCTGTCCTTATATCGCTGGCGGCAATCCCTGTCGCACTGACGACTAGCACGGTACCAGCGCCCGTACGGGCGGACCGGATGAGGTTTTCCGATCTTTATCTGATCTCACCGCTTGGTGTGATGGGAGCGTTTGTGACAGGGCTGGCCAATGGCGCGATGTGGGGTTTGATTCCGCTGGCTGGTATCAGGTTCGGTCTGACGACAGCCGCGGTCGCGACGTTCATGTCCCTGATCGTTTTGGGTGGTGTTGCCTTTCAATGGCCCACAGGCTGGCTATCCGACAGAGTCGACCGCCGTAAGGTGATAGCGCTGGCAAGCGCTATCCTGATTGCCTCCTCCGGCGCACTCTACGTCGTTGCGGGGCGCGACCAGAACGTGCTGTTCGCCATTGGATTTGTTTTCGGCGGGATGAGTCTCGTCCTTTATCCACTATGTGCTGCCCACACCAATGACCGTGTCAGCAGTGATCAGCGGGTGGCGTCGATTGCTGCGCTGTTGCTGGTTCTCGGGGTGGGTGCCGCCGTCGGACCCTTGCTCGGCGCACTCACAATGGAAATATTTGGCGCGCGCAGCGTGTTCCTGTTTATCGCCGGGATCCTCACCCTGTTTCTGCTCTTTGCGTTGGTGCGCATCCGGGAGGGAGAGGCTGTGCCTGTCGAAGATCAGTCCCCGTTTGAGCCGGTGGTTCTGACGTCAGCCTCGACAATCCTTGACCCCTGGGTCGAACCCGAAGAATCCGGAACGTCTGCTTGAGTACACCGCGCCTTTCCTTCGCCCTGATTTCCGGCTAAGAGCGCCTTATGTCGCTCGTACGTTCCATTGCTACGGTCGGCGGCTGGACTATGGGCAGCCGCGTGTTGGGTTTCGTGCGCGACATGTTCATCGCTGGTTTTCTTGGCGCGGGACAGGTTAGCGACGCATTTTTTGTGGCACTCCAATTTCCCAATATTTTCCGACGGCTGTTTGCGGAGGGAGCGTTCAATGCGGCCTTTGTGCCGCTGTTTGCTGGTGAGCTGACCGAGCATGGCCGGGCGGCGGCACGTGAGTTCGCCGAGCGGGTTTTCGGTGTCATGCTGGTGCTGCTTCTGGTGCTGACCTTTGTCGTGGAAATCTACATGGCCGAGGTGATGGCACTGGTGGCTGGTGGCTTTGCCGATGATCCTGAAAAATTTGCCCTCGCGGTTGATTTTGCGCGTCTGACTTTTCCCTGTCTGCTGTTCGTGTCTCTGGCGGCAATGCTGTCCGGTATTTTGAACACGCTCGAACGTTTTGTGGCGGCGGCGGCGGCGCCGATCCTGCTGAATGTTGTTCTGATTTCCGCCTTGATCGCCGTGGCCCTCGACTGGGTTCCCGATCCGGGCCTTGCATTGAGCTGGGGTGTCCTGATTGCGGGCATTGGCCAGTTTATCTGGCTGGCGATTGCCTGCGGGCGCGCCGGATTGCTGCCGCGTGTGCCACGGTTTGTGATGGGGCCGCGTGTGCGGCGTCTGTTTGCGCTGATGGGGCCGGGCATTCTGGGCGCCGGTGTCTATCAGATCAATGTGCTGATCGGTGTTCGGCTGGCGTCCGAATTGCCCGAGGGATCGGTGTCATTTCTCTACTTTGCGGATCGCGTGAATCAATTGCCACTCGGTGTTGTGGGGGCAGCCGTCGGGGTGGCCTTGCTGCCTTTGCTTGCGCGCCAGTTGCGGGCCGGGGACACGGCAGCAGCACGGGACAGCCAGAACCGGGCGATCGAATTCGCCATGTTGTTGACGGTGCCTGCGGCTGCGGCGCTGCTGGTGATCGCAGGCCCGGTGATCACGGTTCTGTTTCAGCGCGGTGCTTTTGATGCGCTTGATGCCGCGGCGACGTCGCAGGCGCTGGCTGCTTTCGCACTTGGATTGCCGGCCTATGTGCTGATCAAGGCCCTGGCTCCCGGATTCTTTGCCCGGGAAGACACAAAGACACCGGTGAAGATCGCGGCTGCGGCGTTGATTTTGAATGTTGCGGTAGCGCTTGCTCTGATGCCGACGCTTGCCCATGTCGGCATTGCACTGGCGACGGCGATCTCGGCCTGGTTCAACGCGGGCATGCTGGGCTTTTTGTTGTACCGTCGTGGTTTGCTCGACCCGGATGCACGGTTGCTGCGGCGATTGGGCCGTGTCGTTCTGGCTGCGGGCCTGATGGCGGTCGGTCTGTGGCTCGGCGCGCGCGGGCTGGGGGACTGGTTGCAGCGCAGTGATCTGGCCGGGGTGGCGGCGCTGGTTGTGCTGGTGGCAGGCGGTGTTGTGGCCTATGCGGTGTTGGCGCAGCTGCTGCGGGCGACGTCTCTGGGTGAAATGCGCACCATGCTGCGTCGCGGGGAAAGCCCGGGCGAGTCTTGACCTCTCGGGCGGGCAACGCCATAACCCGCGCCAGTTTCGAACCTCAGTTTTGACACGCCAATCACCACACCCGTGGGCGTCCACACCCCAAGGAGTATCTTTGTCATGAGCCGCATTTTTTCGGGCGTCCAGCCCACCGGTGACCTGCATCTCGGAAACTATCTCGGCGCAATCCGCAATTTTGTCGGCCTGCAGGATGACCATGAATGCATCTACTGCGTGGTCGATATGCACGCGATCACCGTCTGGCAGGACCCGGCCCGCCTCGGGCCCCACACCCGCGAGGTAGCGTCCGCGTTTCTGGCTTCGGGGATCGATCCGAAGACTTCAATCATCTTCAACCAGAGCCGTGTCTCCGCGCATGCAGAACTGGCCTGGGTCTTCAATTGCGTGGCACGGGTCGGGTGGCTTTCGCGAATGACCCAGTTCAAGGAGAAGGCGGGCAAGCATCGCGAGAATGCGAGTGTCGGCCTGTATGTTTATCCCAACCTGATGGCCGCCGACATTCTGGCCTACAAGGCAACGCATGTGCCTGTGGGTGAAGATCAGAAGCAGCATCTTGAGCTGACCCGCGACATCGCGATCAAATTCAACAACGACTTCGACACGGAATGTTTCCCGGTTGTCGAGCCGCTGATCTTCGGTGAAGCCACCCGGGTGATGAGCCTGCGGGACGGCACCAAGAAGATGTCGAAATCCGACCCCTCGGAATATTCACGCATCAACCTGACTGATGGCGCGGATGATATTGCGAACAAGATCCGCAAAGCGAAGACCGATCCGGGCGAACTCCCGGGTCTCGAATCGCTGGGTGAAGATGGCCAGCGGGTGAGTAAGGATGCGGTTGCCGAGCGACCCGAGGCGTTCAACCTGTTGTCGATCTATGCGGCGCTTTCGGCGCAGACCATGCCGGCGACGCTGGAACAGTTTGCCGGACAGCAGTTCAGCGCCTTCAAGGGCGAACTGGTTGATCTCTCGGTCGACAAGCTTGGCCCTATCGGATCCGAGATGCAGCGCCTGATGGCCGATCCTGGTCATGTGGATGGCATTTTGGCGGATGGTGGCGAACGCGCTGCGGCCCTCGCCGAACCGGTGATCCGCGAAGTCCACGAGATTGTCGGTTTTCTGAAATAGCGGTCACACGCATTTCGGGCGCCGCTGGCCGGTTGTTACTTACCGGTCGTGGGGTACGGCAAATATCTCCTGGGGCTCACGCACGCCGCGCAGCACCTGAAAGCCAACGGATGCAAGTTTTTCACCGGACTCTTCGGCAATCGCGCTGGAGACGAGAAGATTCCGGGACAGGGTTTTACAAAGCGCTTCAATCCGTGATGTCTGGTTGACCGCCGGGCCGATCACCGTGAAGTCGAGGCGCTCCTGCCCGCCAATATTACCGTAGACGACTTCGCCTAGATGCAGCG
>JABJAG010000043.1 GCA_018666195.1 Alphaproteobacteria bacterium | reverse complement strand
CCGTCCCACCCCTTATTTTATTCCTGCCTAAGAGCAAACACGCATGAAAAACAAGAAATCAGAAACTCTCGAAGATGCGGTGAGCCGCATTCAGGACGGTGCAACACTCCTGATTGGTGGGTTCGGGCAGCCAGGTGTACCGGAGATCCTGATCGACGGTGTTTGCGATCTCGGACGCCAGGATCTGACCGTCGTCACCAACAATGCCGGGACCGGTCATAGCGGCATCGCACGACTGATCGAGGAAGGCTGTATTTCCAA
Organism: Alphaproteobacteria bacterium; assembly: GCA_018666195.1. Lineage (GTDB taxonomy): Bacteria > Pseudomonadota > Alphaproteobacteria > UBA6615 > UBA6615 > JABJAG01. The sequence goes on along the minus strand of JABJAG010000043.1, from coordinate 7,995 downwards.
GCTGATTTGCAGCTTTCCATGGGCCAAGGAATCTTTTGTTTTCAAAGAATTATACGATGCAGGCAAGATTGAACTTGAAATCGTACCCCAGGGCACATTGGCCGAGCGTATGCGTACGGCGGGCGCTGGTCTCGGCGGTTTTCTGACCCCAACCGGGGTCGGCACCGATCTGGCGGACGGCAAGCCAAGTATGAATGTCGACGGAAAGGATTACGTGCTTGAGAAGCCCCTGCGTGGCGATTTTGCGCTGATCAAGGCCTACCAGGCTGACCCCAGAGGTAATCTGATCTATCGCAAGACCGGTCGAAACTTCAATCCGATCATGGCCATGGCCTCGGATTTCACGATCGTTGAAGTGCAGGAAGACGTCGCCATTGATGAGTTGGACCCGGAAGTCATTGTGACACCGGGTGTTTTCGTCGACACCTACTATGTGACCGGTTGGTATGAAATCGGCAAGGAGCGCAGCGTATGAGCGAACAAACAAACCTTCTGACGCGGCAACAGATCGCCGCCCGCGCCGCCCAGGACATGGAAGATGGCTGGTTGGTCAATCTGGGCATCGGCATGCCGACGATGATCCCAGCCTTCATTCCGAGCAGCCGCGATGTGATGTTTCACAGTGAAAATGGCCTGATTGGGATGGGCCCGCCTCCTGCCGAAGGTGAAGCCGATCAGGACCTGATCAGTGCTGGCAAGGAGCTGGTAACGATGGTTTCCGGCGGTGCCTATGTGCATCACACGGATTCTTTTGCGATTGCCCGCGGCGGACGGCTTGATTGCGCGGTTCTGGGCGCGTTCCAGGTCGCTGTGAATGGCGATCTGTGCAACTGGCGCCTGCCCAACCAAACATCGGGCAGCGTTGGCGGTGCTATGGACATCGCCGCGGGTTCCAAAAGGGTTTTCGTCATGATGACCCACACCGCACGCGACGGCGCAGCCAAAATCGTGGCTGAACGCACCTATCCCCTGACCGCGATGAAGGTGGTGACCAAGATTTTCACCGATATGGCAGTTATCTCAGTGACACCAGATGGATTTGTACTCGACGAGGTCGCACCGGGTCTGACCGCCGACGACGTCCAAGCCGTTACGGATGCCCCACTGAACATGGACGCTGTGGGAACTATCGCCGTCGCCGCATAGGCAAAGCCCCATTCCATGGCGGTCAATAGCGCGCATCATGCGAAATAAGAAGTCGGAGACCCTTGAAGACGCCGTTGGTCGCATCCATGACGGTGCGACGGTCCTGATTGGTGGGTTTGCTGATCCCGGCACCCCAGAAATTCTGGTCGATGGTCTGCGCGATCTGGACCGGCGAGACCTCACCATCGTTATCAACAATCCCGGTATGCGCGACAGCGGCGTTGCGCGCCTCATCGAGGACGGCTGCGTGTCAAAACTGATCTGCAGCTTCCAGTGGCCCAAGGAATCAGAAGGTTTCATGGAACGTCACAACGCGGGCCAGATCGAACTCGAAATCGTGCCTCAGGGAACGTTGGCTGAGCGCATGCGCACAGCAGGAGCCGGATTGGGCGGTTTCCTGACCCCGACGGCTGTTGGAACAACCCTGTCAGACGGTAAAGAGACACTGATCGTCGATGGGACCGAATACGTCCTGGAGAAACCATTGCGTGGTGATTTCGCGCTGATCAAGGCCTTCAGGGCCGATCCGCGTGGCAATCTGATCTATCGCAAGACCGCCCGAAACTTCAACCCGATCATGGCCATGGCCTCGGATTGCACCATCGTCGAAGTTCAAGAAGATATCGCGCCCAACGAACTGGATCCGGAGGTCATCGTGACGCCCGGTGTGTTTGTGGACAGCTACTACGTGACGGGTTGGTACGAAATCGGCAATCCACGCAGCGCCGGGCGCCCCAAACATTGATTACCCTCAAATCATGGTAGAAGAATGCGTTACGCTCCCCCAAGGAAAGCCACAGAATTGACGACGACAACGAACTGGCGCCCCTGTGCTGCCGCACTAACACTACTGCTGACCATGAGTGCGGTTCCTGCTCAAGCGCACGACAATCAGGTTGAGATGATTGTCGAATTCGAAAAACGCTGTTTCGTCACCAACGGCCTTCCGGATCACGACACCGGAACCTTTCCGAACAAGGGCAACCCGAACACCATTCTTGCGCAGAAATTACGCCTCTGCATGCCGAGCAAACCGCCAAACCAAATTGGCACTGTGGCGCAATACCTCAAAGGTTCGATCGGAATTGCCATCAATGGCGTCCAGTTTCGCCCTGGCACAGCGGATTACTTCGATGCTGAAAGTCCGCGTGGGTTTTCGCATGACCCGAGTTCTGGCTGGAATCTCGACGGAATGGGGGCGCGCGAAAAGCTCGGTATCGATCACCACAATGCGCATGTCGATAACCGCGGCCTCTATCATTATCACGGCGTTTCCGATGCGCTGGCAAAATCAACCCGGGCTCTGGTGATCGGCTATGCCGCGGATGGATACGACATTCACTATGTTGGTGCGCGCATGACGTCCAGCTACCAGCTGAAGAGAGGACACCGTCCCTTCCCGCCCGGCGGGGTTTATGACGGCACTTACAATGAAGACTGGGAATTTGTGAAAGGTTCAGGCCGGCTCGACGAGTGCAACGGTACCAAGAACCTCTATGGCCGTTATGTCTATTACGCGACTGACACCTATCCGTTCTTTCCGCGCTGCCTCTGGGGCAAGATCAGCGACGATTTCAAGCGCTCAGCTGATGGACCTCGTAGCTCCGGCGGACGCGGTCCGGGCGGACGTCCCGGCGAAGATTTTCCGCCCCGTGGCGGACCACCACCACCACGGCGCTAATGCGTCAGAAGAGGACAAATCATGACTAACCTGACATCAGTTGAAGGCCAGGTTGCCGTTGTCACAGGCGGCACGGCCGGTATGGGAGAAGCCGCCTGCATTCGTTTTGGTGCAGCTGGCGCGAAAGTCGCGGTCATCGGGCGTACGCCTGAAAAGGGCAATGCGGTGGTGCAGAAGATCACCGATGCCGGTGGCGAAGCCATGTTCGTGAAGGCCGAATGCGCCGACGAAGGAGAAGTCAAAGCTGCAACCAGGACAATCCTCGACACCTGGGGACGCGCAGACATTCTGGTCAACACGGCCGGTGGCTTCTTTGATGCTCCTGCCCTCGAAGACGTCACAATCGATGGCATGCGCGAGAACTACGACTGGAACGTCATCGCCAAGTTCCTGATCACCCGCGAGCTGGTGCCGACCATGAAGGCTCAGAACTACGGCCGGATCGTGAATATCTCCTCTGTAGCTGGACGCACGGCGAGCGCGGGCTCCATCGAGTATTCCACCAACGAAGCCGCGATTGTCGGCATGACACGACGTCTGGCCCGCGAACTCGCACCTTTTGGCATCACCGTTAACGCGATTGCCCCCGGTCTGGTGCTCACCCCGCGTGTGCTGCGTCACCCGCAGGAAGTCCTCGAAACCCGCGCCAAGTCCATCCCTGTGGGTCGATTGGGCAAGCCCGAAGAACTTGCCCATGGCATCTGGTATCTGTGCACCCCGGGTGCAGCGTTTATGACCGGTGCGGTGATGGACATCAATGGCGGTGCCTGGACAGGCTAGATAATCAGCAGGATTTGAACGTGGAAACACCCAACATCACGCTCTTCAGCGTCCACAAGGACGCCATGGCTGCCGCCGTGGACGCCTTTGCCCGCGACTGGCCGCAAGCAAAGACCGACAACCTTCTCGATGATGGTCTGTTTCGCTGGGTCGGCGAGACCGAAGGCGTAGTGCCTGGGATGTATGAACCCTTCGAGGCTCATACCCGCTACATGGTGGACCGCGGCGCGGACGCCATTTTGTTCACCTGTTCTGCTTTTCGGCCGTGCATCGATGCTGTGATTCCGAAACACAGCATTCCGATGCTCAAGCCGAATGACGCGATGATCGAACAGGCTCTGGAAACCGGACCACGGATCGCCGTTCTGGCCACCGTTGCTGGTACCATTCCATCGGTCTCTGAGGAAATCGAGGCGATGGCGCTGGCGCGCGGTCAGGACGTCACTCTGTCACAGCACTATGTCGAAAAAGCCTTTGACGCGATGGCTGCCGGGGATGGCGAGACCCATGATGGAATGGTTGCCGCCGCTGCACGCAATATCAACGATGCGGATGTGATCGTGCTGGCCCAGTTCACACTCTCACGCGCGGTTCCAAGCGTCAGCGCCGTGACCGATATCCCCGTGTTGAACTCCCCCGGTGCCGCTGTCGCCAAACTCAAAGACATGCTCAACGCCTGAACCACCTAACGTTCAAATGCGGTAAAATCCGGCTGCTGTGTCATGAAAAAACGCGCGTTGCTCGGCCTCTGACCGGGAGGCAAGGATCTCCTTGCACGCACCAACAAGATCATCATATCGCGCCCAGAGCTTCTCCAGCGGGAAATTGCTGCCGTAGAAACACCGTTCGGCACCAAACCGATTGAGCACATGATCGAGCACGATACGCATATGGTCGATATCGCATTTGGCGGTAAAGAAATTCAGGCCGGAACATTTGATCCAGATATTTTGGTGTGGCACCAGATGTTCGAGGCCCTCCTTCCAGGCCGCCACGGTCGCGTCATCGTCTGAAGTCAGCATCCCACCATGTACCAGACAGAAATTTGTCTCCGGATGGTTGTTTACCAGTTCGGCGAAATGCACGAACTGATGAGAAAAGCCCTGCAGTTCGAATGTCATATTGTAGGTCTTGAGCATTTCCACCGAACGCTGGAAATCATCAGTCAGGCACAGATCCGGGCGATCCGTACGACACCGCAGCGGCTCCCCTTTCCAGAAGTGCAGTTGGTGCCGTACACCGCGCGTGTTGGCATATTGGGCGTGGCCTGCCAGAACTTCGGCAATATCCGGATCTGTCATGATCGCTTGCCCAACAATGGCATGGGGAAATCCGGTGCGGTCCGCTTCGGATTGTAGCCAGGCCGTCTCCTCTACAGGTTTGGTGGGATCATAGTTCGCCTGCACATGCACCGATTTGACGACATTGTTGTCGCCGAAGTCGTCCAGCATGTCCTCGACCAGATAGTCCTGACGCAGACCGCTATAGTCATTGCCATACATTTTCGGAGTCATCGGAGCCGCCAGCCATGGGTATTTCTGCCAATGCCAGAGATGATGGTGGCTGTCGATAATGGGGCCAGTGTACATGCCTGCTCCGTGCCTGAAGACGTCAGGAACCGAGCTTAGCCGACTGTTGCGCCAGTTCGTTAGGAAAGATTGGAAGAAATGGCGCGCCCGGCAGGATTCGAACCTGCGACATTCGGCTTAGAAGTGCATTTCTGTCGAAAACACAATGCCAATAAAATCAGCGACTTAGTCGCTTGCACCGCAGAAATTCAACGATCTCCACCAGTTAAACGATGTTAATCAATCGACAACAATTTGCAAAGATATATTTTATTGATGCGGCGATTTTGCGACGGTCGCATCAGAGTGCGAAGGTCACAGACCGCAAGCTGTCGGCCTCGATGTCTGCTTCATGCAGCCGCGCGATCGGCAGCTTAAACGTGATCTGCTCGCACACACGAGCTACCGGCACAAAGACTGACCGCCGAAGATCTAGCGCGGTGAACGCTACCACATCGCAGTCGGCGATAGTCAACGGGCGCTTCTGCTTCCCCACGGAGCAGCCCCACTGGTACTGACTCGGCAGGAATGGCTTCTTCGTTGCTTTCACCTGCACGCGCATGGTCGCGGCGCCGCGCACGGCGATAATGTCAAAGCCGTCAGCGTTGATGATGCTTGGCGACCAGCCTCCGAGGATAAGCGCAGCGGCGGCTATGTGCTCACCGTCTGCACCCACGCGAGTGGGGTTTAGGACCGCAGGCGCTCGACGTATCGGCGCGCGCGCAGGCACCTGGCGAGCGTATCGACTGTCCAGCAGTTCGGCGGCTGCGCGGTCGTTGTCGCCCGCCCACAACCCAGCGAGCATGTTCGTGAATTTGCGCAGTGTTGGCAGGCCTAGCTGGAAACAAAGCTCGATCAGCACCGCAGTGCGCGGTTGGTCGAGATCGCCGAACTGCGGAAAGGCGGCATCGAGTTCTTCGATCGTGGGGATGTAAAGGTCGGCGATGCGCCGTCTATACGTTATCTGCTGATCGAGCTTCTCAGCCGGAGTTATATCGCAGAAAAAATTGATGCCAGAACAAACTTTTTTGTCTTTAATTTGTTATATAAGCGTATTTTTTTGCTTTATATTCAATAGATTCGAGCGTCCAATTAACCTCCACTTCTTTCCCACAAAATTCCCATTTCTCGAATATAGACTTAGCTAGACCAAAATCTTTATCCAACACAGCTGATATACTAAGCCTCATGTCTTTTATAGTACCTTCCTTGCGTTTCGCATTTTGGTAAAGGGACTTATCGAGCTTAAACTCTGGTTTTCCAGATTGGTATTTTATAAGACCATCTTCAACCAATAATTTTCCAGAGAAGACCCACTCCCACACATTTGGCGATCCACCAATTGTTAGCTCGAGATTTTCCTCTATTTTTCCATTTTCTCTAATATAAGACACGGATTTCTTATTCCAATAATCGAAATAGAACTTGGAATCACCCGTCCAATTCAGGCCATCGCCTAACGCCGTCAGGCAATCATAATCATTTCTTATTTTTTCTAAAACAGAACTCCCGCTTCTAAAAACACCTGCGAACATTTCATTTCTTTTATTTTTCGTCCAAAAAGAACCCAGCTTAAAATATGATTTATCAACTTCAAAAACAGTACCTTCTTCGTTAACGTATCTTATGTTCTGTATTTTTTTAGGATCAAAATCCTTCAATAAATCGGTGGTTTTTGAAACTGCCTGAGAACGCAATGCGCCCCCCTGCTTGCGGTCTTCATATGACTTGCGCAGGCTTTCTATTCGCACTTTGGCCAATGCTGCAAATTGTCCATTGGGGTACTGATTCAGGTAACTTTGAAGAACCTCTGGATCTTTCGAGTTTACTACAGATTGCCAGTAGACAATCTCTACATTCGGGACCGCAGGGACCGGCGCTACCGGAGAAACTGCAGCAACCTGTTTGGGTTCCGGCTCCGGTTTTGCTTCGTTTAAGTAAAAGTCGCCAGACAGCGAACTGTTAAACCATGGCCTCTGGGAACGGTTGGTGGCGGCGTTAACACCGCGCGCTGTCGCCTTGAACACCTCCTCAAGGGTCTGACCAGGGCGCTTCAGTTCCGCCAGCAGCTTTCCCGTAAACACACCGTTGCCGCCCTGCGGGCCATCTTGCGCCACCTCACCCGGGGCCGCAGAAAACAGAATTGTTGTTCCGCGAAGCCCAGATGGAACCTCAGGCGTCTTCAATCCCCGAGACGCCGAGCGGGTCCGTTTCTTCAGCGGGTTATCCCGGCATGCATCCAGGATCAAAATGTTCACAGGGACATCCGCGTTCTTCATTGAACGAAGAACTTTGCGGACTGTTATCGCCTCATATTCAAGGTCAACTTCAGCCTCGACCTCAGCATCGACCGGTACGAGCCAGTTCTCGCCTTTCGCCTGGATCCCATGGCCCGCATAGAAGAACAGCGCAGCCTCGGCCGTCATCAAGAGGCCTTCAAACTTCGAAATCGCGCGGCCCGTATCCCTCAGTGAGGAGTTGTAGAGGTCAACAACCTCCCATCCGAGACCACGCAGCGTTTGCGCCATGTCCCGGGCATCCTTCTCCGCATTGTTCAGCGCAGCAAGTGTCGTGTAGTCGTTGTTCCCCACTACAAGCGCAACGCGTTTCGAGGCCGACGCGTCCACTGCAACTGCAAGCGACAAAAAGCTGAAGGTCAGTGAAAGTGCGAATAAGCGGCAGAGAGACATGAGGGATACCTCCTTAGGGCTGAATTCTAATAAACTAAGCTACCTGAGGCACATCAGAAAAGCACCCTCTGAATAGCCCCTAGATTTGTAGACGCTTTCTTTCCTAATTTTGAGGCAAGGAGGCCAGCAT
>JABJAG010000042.1 GCA_018666195.1 Alphaproteobacteria bacterium | reverse complement strand
TGTGACTTTCCCGTTGGTCCAGCCAGCCCTCGAGCACGCCGTCAAGCTGGGCTACAAACGTATTGTGGTGTTCCCGTATTTTCTGTTCACCGGCATCCTGATCAAACGCATCTATGATCACACCGATCTGGTCGCGGCAGCCCATCCCGAATTCCAGTTCGTGAAAGCGCCATATCTCAACGATCATCCACAGGTGCTTGAAACCTTCGCAGACAGAGTGATCGAGATCGGTGAAGGTACCAATCTGATGAATTGCCAGATGTGCAAGTATCGCGAACAGGTCCTTGGTTTCGAAGCCGAAGTCGGACTGGCGCAGGAAAGCCATCATCACCATGTCGAAGGTATCGGCACAGGCAGCGACGATGGTCATGCGCATGATCACGGGCACTGTCATACGCACGATCACACCCATGATCATGACCACAGCCACGATCATGGTCATCACCCCTACCCCCATGCCGATCACCCGCACGGCCCCAAGACCCTCCCGGCCGAGGGCGACTGACAGGGATCGAACGCGCAAGCCATGACCGAAGTCAGCTACGACCATATTCGCGACCCTGACGCGATCTATGCCGCATCATTCGCCGCAATCCGCGACGAATCAGACCTGTCGCACATCCCCGACGACCTGCAGGACGTCGCGCTGCGAGTGGCACACGCCATCGGTGATGCCGGGGCCATTGATGATCTGGTCTGGTCTGACGGAGCGGGAACCGCCTGTTGTGATGCCCTGTCTGCAGGTGCACCCGTGATCGCCGACGCCCGCATGCTTGCCGACGGCGTCATCCGCAACGCCCTCCCCGCCCGAAATCGGGTGATATGTACCCTGGGACTGGGCAGCGTCGCTGGAAATGCAGCACGCGGTCAGACCACACGATCGGCTGCCGCCGTTGATCTCTGGGAAAGTTTCCTCGAGGGCGCCGTTGTTGTCATCGGCAATGCCCCAACCGCATTGTACCGCCTGCTGGAAAATCTCGCGGCAGGCGGCCCCAAACCCGCTGTGATCATCGGCATGCCGGTTGGTTATATCGGCGCCGCAGAATCAAAATCCGCACTGGTCGCAGCAGCACCCACACCCTTCATCGCGCTGCAGGGACGCCGTGGTGGCAGCGCCGTCGCAGCCGCAACAATCAATGCATTGGCGCGCAAAGCCGGAAGCCCCCGATGAGTGCCTGGCTGAAAATCGTCGGAATTGGCGCCGGTGGTCTGGATGATCTATCGGGTCCCGCCCGCACACTGATTGCGAGTGCTGAACTACTGGTCGGTGGCGAACGTCATCTCGCGATGGTCGCCAATGACGACGCCCGCAAACTTGCCTGGAAATTCCCGCTCGACGGAATTGTGCGTGAGATCAATGCAGCCCGAGACCAGCGCGTGGTGGTTCTGGCAACGGGTGACCCCATGTCTTTCGGCATTGGGTCCACACTGGCCCGGCATTTTGCGCCAACCGATATGGCGATTGTCCCGGCACCCGGGGCATTCAGTCTGGCGGCGGCGCGCATGGCATGGCCGCTGCACGGTTGCACCTGCCTCACGCTTCACGGTCGTCCTCTCGAGCTGCTGAACCATCATCTACTGCCCAATCGGCGCTTGCTAATTCTCAGCCATGACGGCACGACTCCCGGGCAGGTCGCCACAACCTTGTGCCATGCCGGATTCGGCCCCAGTCAGCTGACAGTGTTCGAAAACATGGGGGCAGAGAACGCAGCCGTCCGTACATGCAGAGCAGATGCCTGGGACGCAACCAATATTGAAAACCTGAACACGATTGCTGTGGAATGTAAGGCCGGGCCGGACGCACGCTATTACTCACCCGCGACGGGCCTCCCGGATGACGCGTTTCTGCATGACGGTCAGCTCACCAAACGCATTGTCCGCGCCGCAACAATCGCGGCATTGGCCCCGTTGCCGGGCCAGCATCTCTGGGATCTGGGCGCTGGTTGCGGTTCCGTAGCCATCGAATGGCTGCGGACTGTGCAAGATGTACAGGGTCAGGGTGCCCGGGCGAGCGCGGTCGAACACACGCCATCACGCAGCGCAATTATGGCTCAGAATGCGTGTCGGCTGGGCGCCCCTTTTCTCAATATCGTCACAGCAGAGATCGAAAGCGCCCTGCCCGAACTCGATGATCCGGATGCGGTCTTCCTCGGCGGAGGCATTTCCGGGAGCGGGTTGATCAAAACTGTCTGGGAGCGACTTGGAACCGGCGGGCGCCTTGTGGCCAATGTGGTCACACTCGAAGGCGAGCGCGCGGTGCTGAACGCCCATGCAAAGCTGGGTGGTGATCTCGTACGAATTGCCATCAGTCATGCTGACCCTGTCGGCGGCCTGACCGGCTGGCGACCGGCAATGCCGGTCACCCAATGGTCGGTCGTCAAACCATGACCGGAACTGCAATCGGTATCGGCGTCGGGCCCGGTGACCCCGAACTCATGACACTCAAAGGTGCGCGAATTCTCGCCAGTGTCCCAATTGTAGCCTATCCGGCGCCAGAGACTGGTGACAGCCTCGCGCGCCGCATTGCTGCTGCTCATCTCCCAAAGGACACAACCGAAATCGCCATCCGGATGCCGCTCTCGTCCAACCGGTTTCCCGTAGAAGCTGTGTACGACCGTGCAGCGGAAGAGATCGGCCTCCATCTTGGTGCTGGCCGTGACGTCGCAATCCTCTGCGAGGGTGACCCATTCTTCTATGGTTCGTTCATGTATCTGTTTGCCCGACTATCCGAGCAATGGCCTGTCGAGGTGGTACCCGGCGTATCCTCGCTCACAGCCTGCGCTGCCGTCTCGCGCAAGCCACTTGCCGCGCTGAACGATGTCCTGACTGTTATTCCCGCCACCCTGCCCGACGACGTGTTGCGCGAGAGACTGGCCGCCACCGATGCGGCAGCAATCATCAAGGTGGGCCGACACTTACCGCGAATCCGTGCTGTGCTTGACAACATGGGGCTGGCCGACAGCGCGGAGTATATCGAACACGCCACCATGGCCGATGAGAACCACAGCCCGCTCACGGAACTGGAGGATGCGAAAGCGCCGTATTTTTCGATGATTTTGGTCCATCGCAGAGGTGCCGCATGGGCGTGACCCCTCCGATCGCACTGATTTCCCTCACCGCCCCGGGGGGCGAACTGGCACGACATATCCAATGTGGTTTGCCCGGGGCGCTGGTTCACGGTCTGTCTGGGCGTGTCGACGACTGCGACATCGCATTTACCGACACCGGTGCCACCCTCCAAGCCCTGTTTCGCGACGGCCATCCGATCATTGGTATCTGTGCCGCTGGCATCCTGATCCGAACCCTCAGCACAAGCCTTTCCGACAAGCACACCGAACCACCGGTGATTGCAATTTCTCCGGACGGATCGAGCATTGTTCCCCTTCTCGGCGGGCACCACGGCGCAAATCGTCTGGCGCGGGACATCGCCAGGCTCACGGGTGGCAACGCGGCACTGACGACCGCCGGGGAATCGATCCACGGGATCGCCTTCGATGAACCCCCAACTGGCTGGACGATTGCAAATCCGACACGCGCAAAAGACGTCATGGCTGACATTCTGTCTGGCGGCAAACCCAGCATGGTGATCGAAGCCGGTGAGCCGGACTGGCTCGAATCTCTACCGCTTGATCATGACGGCGCCTGGATGATCCGTATTTCGGATCGCGCCATTACCCCCAATCCAAATGAACTCCTGATACACCCACCCACCCTTGTTGTCGGAGTGGGCTGCGAACGTGATTGCACGCCGGGTGAACTTGGTGAATTGGTGACGCAAACCCTCACAAACTCCGGATTGGCACCCCAATCTGTCGCGGCCATTGTATCCATTGATGTAAAGGCCGATGAACCGGCCGTCCACGCCATTGCCCAACATCTAGGTGTTCCAGCGCGCTTCTTCGATGCTGCGCAGTTGGAGGCCGAAACCCCCCGACTTGAAAACCCATCGGACATCGTCTTCCGTGAAGTCGGGGCACATGGTGTATCAGAAGCCGCCGCACTGGCAGCCGCCGGACCCGCAGGCCAACTCGTTGTCGCCAAAACAAAATCCCGCCGTGCCACATGCGCCGTTGCGCGTGGCACCAGCATTGATGCCTCCCGCGTCGGTCGCGGGCGAGGCCATCTGGCAATTGTCGGCACTGGCCCAGGCGACAAATCACACCGTATTCCCGCAACCGATACAGCCGTCGCCAAAGCTCAGGACCTGGTCGGCTACGGCCCTTATCTCGACCTGCTCGGCCCATCAATTGCAGGCAAGACACGCCATGACTTTGATCTCGGCGCAGAAATCGATCGCTGCCGGCACGCACTCAACCTCGCTGGGCAGGGGCGTGATGTTGCCCTCGTGTCCAGCGGTGACCCCGGTGTCTTTGCCATGGCAACACTGGTTTTTGAATTGCTGGATCAGGAGGCACGCCCGGACTGGCAACGCATATCTATTGATGTCCACCCGGGTGTATCGGCCATGCAGCTTGCGGCAGCCCGGGCCGGGGCTCCGCTGGGACATGATTTCTGCGCGATCTCCCTGTCTGACCTTCTGACTCCATGGCCAACAATTCAAGGCCGGTTAAAAGCCGCAGCCGAAGCTGACTTCGTGGTTGCGTTCTACAACCCGCGCAGCCGGAAACGGCACCATCAGATCGAGACCGCCCGCGATGTTTTCCTGGCCCACCGTCCAGCGGATACGCCCGTGATCGTTGCCAGGAATCTGGCGCGGAAAGGGGAGAGTGTGGAAATTGTGTCGCTGGCTGAACTGCAGGTTGAATCCATCGACATGCTGACAGTTGTGATTATTGGAAACTCACAATCGAGACAAATGGCCATGGGGGGACGGAGTTGGGCTTATACGCCGCGCGGCTACGCTCACAAGCACACCAAAGAAACGGGCAACTAAACGGTCAGATGCTGTTGCGCCGGTCGACCCGTGCCTTGTCACCGGCACTCATAAAGCCAAACAGCCGGACAAACTTTTCCCCATCGGCATCACACGTATATCCGGCCACAAACGTATCGGGATCCTGATTGTCGGAATCATATCCGGTTGATCCCTTGATCCGCTTGACGAAACGAAATGCAAAGCAAGGGCCATCCTTCGCAAGGAACCCGAAAGTGCCCTGACCTGCGGCCTCCAGAATGACAGGATCTCGCGTTTGCATGGGAGTTTGCGAAAGAAACATCCGAAAAGCGAATTCATCCCGCGCGCTGTCGATCGAGACATGATTGAACCAGGAATCATACACATGTTCGACCATCGCCACGCGCGACTCACCGGCGAAATAGGCCTCGTGAACCACCGAACCGTTGTCCCGCAAACTTCTCTGAACGCTATCGATCTGCGGCAAAAGGAACGGAATGTTGAAATCGGCTTCGACCACATCGACCGCGACAGGATCAGAAAGATAAGCTTTCGACCCACCCACCGTCTGAAACTCTGTCCCCGGTGCGCAAGCCGCCAACACCAAGCCACCGACAACCGTCAGAAAATGAAATTTCCGCATCTGTCGCCTCAAATTGCTCGTTGGTGATCATAGTCCGCACTCCGGCCTAGTCAAAGTTGCGCGCCGGGATGTAAGACATATGCATGACTGTTTTCTTTATCGGTGCCGGTCCTGGCGCACCTGACCTCATCACATTGCGCGGCCGTGACCTGATCGCACAGGCCCCTGTTTGCCTGTATGCAGGTTCGCTGGTGCCTGTCGAAATCCTGGCCCATGCCCCTGATGACGCCACGATCATCGACACAGCCCCCCTGCATCTTGACCAGATCATTGCCCATATGGTGGCAGCCCACGCCACCGGCCAGGATGTGGCGCGCGTTCATTCCGGTGACCCGTCGCTTTACGGCGCCATCGGTGAGCAAATGCGCCGTCTGGACGTTCTGGAAATTCCTTACGAGGTTGTGCCGGGAGTTCCGGCATTCGCAGCGGCTTCTGCCGCATTGTGCCGGGAATTCACATTGCCCGATGTCAGCCAGACAGTGATTCTGACACGCACCTCAGTGCGGGCTTCCGACATGCCAAAGGGTGAAGAACTCTCCGAGCTCGCGAAATCGCACGCGACGATGGCTGTACATCTGTCGATCAACAATCTGGCCAATGTTGTTCGCGATCTGATGCCACATTACGGCGAAAACTGCCCTGTCGTGGTGGCCTATCGGGTGAGTTGGCCAGACGAAAAGTTCATCCGCGGCACACTCGGAACCATTCGCGATCTGGTCAAAGGCTCCGGAATCACTCGGACAGCGCTTATTCTGGTCGGACCAGTCCTTGCTGAAGATCTGTCAGAAGGGGCGTTCACAGACAGCCAGCTTTACAGCGCCAGCCATCACCATGTGTTGCGTCCGCACGTCAACAAAAAGGCCTAACGCCCGCCAGCCTGTTCCAGCAGCTGAACAACCTTGCGGGAACGACCTTCACGCGCCAGGTCCAGCGCCGTCCGGCCGGTAAAGTCTGAAACCCCGACATCCGCACCCCCTGCAATCAACGCGGCCACCACGCGGGCATGACCCTGGTTGGCCGCTGCCATCAGGGGTGTACGGCCATCGCGATTTTCACGATTTATGTTCGCCTTGTAGGACAGCAAAAGCTGTACGACCTCATCATGTCCGTTGTTCGCCGCGTAGTAGAGTGCGCTATTATCGATCTCATCGATAAGATTGGTTTGCGCATCGGCCTCCAGGATCATCTCCAGGGCTTCGTAGCTGCCCTGAATCGCACCCCAGATCATGGCCGTACGCCCCTCAGTGTCCGTTCGCGCCATAGGGTGCTGACGTATAATCAGTTCGCGCACCTTGTCGGTGCGGTTCTCATAGACGGCAACGATCAACGGATCTTCGGCAAAAAGATTTGTCTGCGCCGCACCGAAGGTCGAAAACAGAAAGCTGGCAAGCAGAGCCGGGACGAAGATCGATTTGTGGAATGTCATAGCAATCCCTGTTTCGCGCTATGGCCGGAATTCGTCAAGTCAGGACTTCAGAAAGCCATTGCACCACTGCATCGACAGACCGTGCGTAAGGACCATCCGAAAGTTCCGGTCGGGAGATCATCAAAACAGGACACCCTATTGCACGGGCCGCCAAAAGCTTGGCTCGTGTCATGTCACCGCCTGAAGCCTTGCAAACAAGTACGTCAATTTTGTGACGTTCCATCAGGGATTGTTCGGCTTCCGCAGTGAATGGCCCACGTGCGGCAATCACTTCATATGCTGCCAACGGAAGCGAATCCGCAGGCATGTCCACCATCCGAACAAGAAACCATGTGTCCCGGCATGTCGCAAACGCGGCGAGTTCGCCACGCCCGATCGTCAGGAAGGCCCGCTGGCCGAATTGTGGCAGTGCTGTTGCGGCCTGCGTGGCGCTCTCCACCATGTGCCATCGATCTTCATCACCTTGCTCCCAGGGTGGTCGATCAAACAGCAAACGTGGTACACTCGCGCTGACGCAGGCTGCCTGAGCATTTTCGGAAATCTGCGCTGCAAAAGGATGGGTCGCATCAATCACAACAGCGATTCTTTCATCGCGTAGATAGTCCGCCATCGCATTTACCCCGCCAAAACCACCGACACGCACAGCCCCCGGGAAGGCGGGTGGCGCGAGAGTCCGGCCTGCCAGCGAGGTTGTGACCTGAACATCTTCGCCCCACCGGGAAACAATCGCTTGCGCAATTGCAGCGGCTTCCGCAGTTCCGCCAAGGATCAGAATTTTCGGTGGTTCAAGGGCCGACATACGACAAAACAGTCCCATCACGTGCGACCACAAGCACATCGATATCCGCCGCACCGGCCAATGCCGCCCGACACACTTCGCGCGAACCGCGCGCAACGTGCGTACACAAAGCGTCTCCCAGTCCCGCCTCCTGAGCAATCGCCAGGACACCACCTGCCGATACCGCCATGCGTGCTTCAGCGACAATCTCCGGCGACGCGCCGACATGCCCGAGCTTTTCAGCCAGCGACCCAACATCAACAGATGACCGGCTGGAGTGAAGATCCATATGACCCTCGGCAAGCTTCGACAATTTCCCAAACCCGCCGGCAATTGTCAGACGCGGCAGGGGATGCGCACGAACATACTTGAGAAGTGCGCCAGCAAAATCACCCATATCAATTACCGCGCGCTCATCCAGCATATGGCAGGATTGTACGGCCGTCTCCGATGTGCGGCCGGTGGCGCCGGCCACATGATCAATCCCTGTCGCGCGGGCCACGTCGACAGCCCTGTGGATCGAATGAATCCATGACGCACAGGAGTAGGGAATGACCACTCCTGTCGTTCCGAGCACGCTCAAGCCACCAACAATTCCAAGGCGCGGGTTGGCTGTCTTTTGCGCCAGTACCTCACCATCCAGGATCGACACTGTCACCAGAACATCTGCTTCCACTCCGTAATCACCGGCGACCTCTGCCAGAGCACCCGAAATCATCTCACGGGGTTTGGGGTTGATCGCGGGCTCGCCCGGCGGGATCGGCAGGCCGGGAAGTGTGACGGTTCCCACGCCCACCCCTGCTGCGAATTGTACCCCCGCCCCAGCCTCAAGCTGGGTCACAGTACTGGAAATTTCCGCACCATGGGTGACATCCGGGTCATCACCCGCATCCTTGATCACGGTGGCCATGGCCGAATTCGCATCCAGTGCGGTTTTCGTCAAATGAAATTCAGCGCGCTGACCCCGGGGCAGTCGAATCGCGACCGGATTGCGAAATGCCCCGCTCAACAACGCCTCATAGGCTCCCTTAGCAGCCGCAGTCGCGCAGGCCCCGGTCGTCCAGCCACGCCGCAACCCCGCGCCATTGAGGCGTCCGGTATCCTGATCATCATTGGGACTCGTGTCTTCCATCCACCTATCGTAGCCCTCCAAGTGGTTGCCCGGCCAGCGGTCCGGCGTTAGCTTCTGACAATGGATTTAAACGAACTTTCATTGCCAAAATTCGAACCCGGCTGGGTCTGGCTTGTCGGCGCCGGCCCCGGCGACCCGGCCTTGCTGACCGTGGGCGCGCTGCATGCTCTGCGCAGCGCCGATATCGTGGTGCATGACGCATTGGTGGATGACCGTATTCTGGCATTGGCTGATCCGGGTTCTGAATTGATCTACGCTGGAAAACGCGGGGGCAAACCATCCCCAAAGCAGCCTGACATCTCTGCGCGTCTCGTCGCGCTAGCCCGTGAGGGACACAAAGTGCTGCGCCTCAAAGGCGGAGACCCGTTCCTGTTCGGACGTGGTGGCGAAGAAGCGCTGGCCCTGGTTGCCGCAGAAATTCCCTTCCGGGTAATCCCGGGGATCACAGCGGCGGTTGGCGGTCTGGCCTATGCCGGTATTCCAATGACCCACCGGGCGACCGCAACCGCGGTCACTTTCGTGACCGGACACAATCTGTCAGGAAAGGTTCCCGATGACCTCGACTGGGCGGCTCTCGCGAACGGGGCCCAGGTGCTCATCTTCTATATGGCGCTCAAGCATATTGACGAGATTGTCGCGCGCCTTCTGACGGCAGGTTGTCGACCCGAAACACCTGCAGCACTGATCGCCGATGCCACGACCGATCGTCAGCACATTGTGGAAACGAGCCTTGTTGGTGCACCGAAAGCCGCAGCCGGTATTTCACCCCCGGCCCTGTTCGTGGTGGGAGAGGTGGTTCGTCTGCGCAACGGGCTCGACTGGCTCGGAGCATTGTCAGGCAAAGTGCTCGATCACGACCCACTGGATCACGGTGACATTCGCGATGCCGGCTGAACCTGCCTCCCCGCTGGGAAACCCCGATTCTCCGACAATGATTCCTCGAATCATCTCGGCTGTACTGATTGTCGCCTCGATCATCGCGGTGTTTGGTTTTTCCTTCATCACAGGCCACGCGATGGCCATGCCCGAAAAGCTCAATGCAGGAGTGATTGTTCTGGGCATTCTGGCGGGTCTGTTTCATCTGTTTGGCGTGGTACCGCAAGGCCGCCACATGCGCGCATTCGCCAGTCCCGTTGTGGCCTGGCCCGTGATGATCGCGGGCATCGCAACCCTGATCACCTCATGATGCAAAGCCCGGGCCTGATTATCGCCGCCCCCGGTTCGGGTAGCGGCAAGACCGTTGTCACCCTCGGCCTGCTCCGGGCACTACGAAATCGTGGCCACGACATCATCGGCGCCAAGGCCGGGCCGGATTACATTGATCCGATGTTCCACGCTGTCGCCAGCGGGAAGCCGGCGAACAACCTTGACCCCTGGGCGATGCGCCAAGGAACCATCACGCGACTTGTTCAAGCCGATAACCACGGCGGCGAGATACTGATCGCAGAAGGCGTCATGGGGTTGTTCGACGGTGCCAACTTGCCGGGTCGCCCGGATGCCGGTTCCACCGCCGATCTGGCGGCCATGACCGGCTGGCCCGTGATCCTGGTGGTGGACGCGGCCCGACAGGCTGCCAGTGTCGCCGCCCTGGTCGCCGGTTTTGCAAACCATCGTACTGATGTCCACATTAGCGGGGTCATCCTAAATCGAGTCGGAAGCGCCGCCCACACGCAGGTCCTGCATGATGCCCTGGCTGCGACATGCCCGGACATTCCGGTGATGGGGACAATCCCCCGCAACCCGGAACTTGCCCTGCCGGAACGCCATCTGGGTCTCGTCCCGGCGTACGAGCATGCGCAGCTCGAAACATTCATCAAGACCGCGGCGCGCGTCATGTCAGATGTGATTGATCTGGATATGCTTGTTTCGGCCGCACGCCCCTGCAAGCTCCTTCCGAAAGAACCCGGTCTTCCAGCACAGCTAAACCCGTTCGGGCAGCGTATTGCGATCGCGCACGACGAAGCCTTTGCTTTCACCTATCCCTCCGTACTGGCTGGATGGCAGCAAGCCGGGGCTGAACTTGCGTTCTTCTCACCGCTGGCAGACGAGCTCCCCACACACGAAGTGGATGCCGTGTATCTACCGGGTGGCTATCCCGAGCTGCATGCTGCGCAACTGGCAGACGCAAAGAACTTCAAAGCCGGCCTGCGCGCAGCTGCCAGCCGTGGCGCCCAGATCTTCGGTGAATGTGGCGGCTACATGGTCCTCGGCCGGGGACTTGAGGATGCAGACGGAAACCGCCACGAAATGACCGGACTCCTGCCTGTTGAAACAAGTTTTGCCCGCCGCAAGCTACATCTGGGTTATCGAAAGGTCACCACCACAACCGCGTCACCCCTCGGGGTCAAGGCTTCGGTCTTTCGTGGTCATGAGTTCCACTACGCCTCGATTGTCTCCGAAGACAACACATCCCCCCTATTTGCGGCGACGAACACACGCGGAGATGATCTCGGGACCGTTGGGACAGCGATCGGATCGGTCGCGGGTTCATTCATTCACCTGATCGACCAGGATACGGCATGACAGATCAAAAACCCTTCTGGGAAACAAAACAGCTTACAGAAATGTCGGACTCGGAATGGGAATCTCTCTGCGACAGTTGTGGTCAATGCTGTCTGTTTAAACTGGAAGACGCAGACACGGGTGAATACGCCCTCACCGATGTGGCGTGCCGTTTTCTCGATCATGACAGCTGCCAATGCAGCGACTATGTCAATCGTCAACGCAACGTTCCCGATTGCGTCAAGGTGACCGCTACCAACATCGCAGAGCTGCGCTGGATGCCGGAGACCTGCGCCTACCGATTGCTCGCAGAAGGCAAGCCGCTCTTTCCCTGGCACCCACTTGTGTCCGGTGACCCCGAATCCGTGCACACCTCCGGGGCGTCCGTGCGTGGCAAGGCCATCAACGAGGATATGGTCGACGATCTTGAAGATCACGTGATTGAAGAACTGAACCGCAAACTGCGTGACGGCATACCGCCCTTGCCAAACCCCGCAACCCGACCTGACCGCAAGTAGTGCGCGCGATCACGCGACCATGTAGAACGATGGCGTCTTTACAGGAGAATTAGAATGACCAACCAGCCCACCGGCGTTTTCGCTGCGTCCCTGACGCCCATGACCGCAGATCTGGAAATCGATGTGCCGCGTGCTGTGGCGCACAATCAATGGCTGCTGGCGAATGGCTGTGACGGGGTTGCCCCGCTGGGCACCACGGGTGAAGCAAACTCGCTTGGTTTCGATGAACGCCTCGCGCTGCTCGACTCCCTGGCCGATGCAGGCATCACGGGTGCGCAACTGATCGCCGGAGTGGGTTGCACGGCAATACCCGATACCGTCACGCTCACGAAAAAGGCACTGGCCAATGGCGCCGGTGGCGTCTTGATGCTTCCACCCTTCTACTACAAGGCACCAACCGAAGACGGACTGTTTGCCGCCTATGCCGAGGTGATCGAGCGGGTCGGTGATTCCGCATTGCAGATTTATCTCTACAATTTTCCACAGCAGGTTGGATTTGAGCTACCCCTGAGCCTGATCGGGCGTCTGATCGAAGCCTATCCAGACACCGTGGTGGGTTCGAAAGATTCGTCCGGCGACTGGCCAAGGATGGAACGCACACTAAAAGAATTCCCGGGTTTCCGACTGTTTCCGGGATCTGAGGAATTCTTACTCGCGGGACTTCGCCTGGGCAGCGTTGGGTGTATTTCCGCAACCGTCAACATCAACGCGCCGCAAGCACAGGCTGTTTATGCCAATTGGCAGACCGACGAGGCTGATGCATTGCAAGCCCACCTCACCGAGTTACGCATGGGATTCAAGGAACTGCCTGCGATCCCGGTGATGAAAGGATATCTCGCTCAGGAACATCGTGACCCGGCGATGGTGCATGTCCGCCCGCCATTCCTGCCCGCAACCGCCGGCGAGCTCGCCACAGCAAGTGGACGACTGGAGGCAGCCAGGTTCAAACTGGCTGATTAGTCCGCCGATTTGGGTGACTTGTCGCGGCTGAAGTTCACCAAGGCCACACCAGCAAACACCAGAGCCACGGCAACCCAGAGCCAGACCGAGGGGCGCTCACCGAAGAACCAGGCGCCCCACCCGACCCCGGACAGAACCACGATATATCCGACCTGTGCGAGATAGACAGCACCGGCCAGCGAGACGATCGTATAGAACAGGACGAAGGTGGCGACCGTCACCATGCCGTAGCCGACGATCACAAAGTCTGGTGCGTCGAAGTCGATCCAGATGTCGTGAAAAGTCCCCGTCGACAAAGCCATCACAAGGCTGGTTGCCGCAGCCACATACATCGTACCCATGGCCAGCGAGATATTGTTGCCCTTCGCCGGTCGTCCGGTTTCGGCGAATACATTGGAAGCGGCCCAAAGCGCCGGGGTCACAATCGCCAGCAATGCCAACGGAAGCAGTTCAGGGGACGGTAAACTCCCTTTGGGCAACACCAGTACTGCCACTCCTGCAAGGCCGAGGAGAACACCACCGGCACGCATCGGGCGAAATTTTTCCAACCGAACTGACAGTGCAATCAAATAGGTAATCAGCGGTGCGGTAACGATAAGCACCGACATCAGCCCCGCGGGCAGGTCCCGCATCACAAAGACCATGTTCGAATTCGGAAACGCGACCCCAATTGTTCCCATCACCGCGTAGTAGCGGAGATGGCGACGATCAAACCCGATCGGAATTTTCCAGACCAGGCAAATCAACAGCAAAAGATTGGCGGCGATAAAGGTCTGCCAGAACACCAGTCCAATCGGCGGGACGCCATGTGTCGCACCGAACTTTGTGGCCGAGGGTCCAAGGCTCCACAACCCACCGAGCACCAACAGCAGGAAAATGGGCAACAGCCGATGTGTCACCTTGCTCGGAGTCTTGGCGGAAAATTCGTTCATGTTGCGCTTTTGCGTTTGCCCAGATTGACCATCGCAACACCTGCCCCAACGACCAGAATTGCAACCCACAACCAGATTGTCGTGGTTTCGTCGAAGAACAACACCCCCCAGCCAACACCAAACAAAGTCACGAGATAGCCAACCTGTCCGAGATACACCGACCCCGCACGGGTAACGATTTGATAGAACAGCAGAAACGCTGTCCCGGTGGCCACCGCATAGGCAACAAGAATAAGTTCGCGCGAGCCGGGTTCGGCCCAGATCGGGTGAAACGTGTCATCCAGCACCCCAACAATCGCGGCACCAGCTGCGGCCGCAAACATCGTCGCGGTGGCCAGTGCCACATTGTCCGCACCTTCAGGGCGGCCCCATTCAGAATACACATTGGCCAGCGCATAGCCTGCCGGGGTTATGAATGCGATCAAGGCAATCGGCAGGAGTTCGGGTGATGGCAGACTGCCCTGCGGGAAGACCAGCAGTCCGGCCCCAATAAAGCCGATCACGATCCCGATGGCGCGCACGGGGTTGACCCCCTCCAGACGCATGAGAATGGCAAATATGTATGTCAGGACCGGCGATAGCAGCACCACGACGGATGCATATCCTGCCGGAACATGGCGCACCACAAAGACCAGCGTCATATAGGCAACATCAATGCCCACCAAACCGATCACACAGTAATAGATGATGGCGCGGCGGCTGAGTGGAATTCGGATCCCCTTCACCACGCAAACAACACTCAGAAACAAACCAGCAATAAAGGTCTGCCAGAACACCACCGCAGCCGGTGAAAGACCGTCCGTGACCAATGCTTTGGAAAATGCCGGGTTACCTCCCCAGACAGCACCAAGCACGAGCAGCATAACCAATGGTACCCAACGGATACCTGATCGGGTTTCCACTCCCTCACGCATGATTGTCTCCATCCCCTAAAGCCCGAAACTCAGGAAGCTGCGGTGCGCAACAGTCTTATCCGGTGAACCTGTCGTCCGTAAAGCCACGACGCGCAAGACAGCCATTCCAACTACACGCAGATCATCTCTTTACGGTTTGGCATGGGCCGGTATTGTGGTGCCTCTGCTTTCGCCCTATCCGGACTCTTCCGCATATGCCCAATCAAGACGATGGCGTGCTTGAACTTCTCGATGTGTCGCTATCCATTGAAGGTGCGCCACTCTTTTCGCCACTCTCCATCGCCGTTCACCCGGGTCATGCGACGACCTTCATGGGACCCAGTGGATGCGGAAAATCATCGCTGCTGGCTTATATCTGCGGAACCCTGGAACCCGTCTTCGAAACCCGCGGAGATGTCCGATTGTCGGGAGATGATCTAAATCCACTCCCCCCCGAACGACGTCATATCGGCATCCTGTTTCAGGATGACCTCCTGTTCCCCCATCTCTCGGTCGGAGACAATCTTGCGTTCGGGCTCCCCCCTGAAGTTCGAGGCCGTGATCAACGCCAGAAGCTGATTGAGGGCGCGTTGTCTGATGCTGACCTGGCAGGCATGTCAGAACGAGATCCAGCAACGCTTTCCGGCGGCCAACGCGCCCGCGTGGCATTGATGCGCACACTGCTGTCAGGCCCGCGCGCCTTGTTACTGGATGAACCTTTCTCCAAACTCGACGCAGATCTTCGCGCCCGGGTGCGTGAATTCGTATTCGCCCATGCCCGTGCCAATGCTATCCCCACCTTGCTGGTGACCCATGACCCCGCCGATGCCAAGGCGGCCGGCGGAACCGTGGTGGAACTGATTTGACCCGGGTCAGCTCGTTGAATGCAAATCCGGACCGCCTGACCCTGACATTGCTTTTGGGTCTGCTGGTTTCCTTTGCGCCGATGACCATCGACCTCTATCTGCCGGCACTCCCGGTCATGACAGAGGATTTGATGACCAATGCCGAATCCATGCAGCTCACGCTGAGCGTCTACATGGTCGGTTTCGCACTGGCGCAGACATTCTTTGGCCCTATCTCTGACCGGTTTGGCCGAAAGCCGACGATCCTGATCGGGACATCAATCTACCTTATCGCCAGTGTCGCCTGCGCGTTGGCTACAAGTGTCGAGCAATTGATTGTGTTCCGGTTGTTCCAATCGATCGGGGCTGCCGCTGCCCCGGTGGTGGCGCGCGCTGTTGTGCGAGACATGTTTACCCGTGAGGAGGCAGCCAAAACCTATGCGGTTGTCACAACTGTGACAGCCATCGCTCCCGTGGTGGCGCCCCTCCTTGGCGGCGTGATCGTGGTCTGGCTCGGTTGGCGTGCGAATTTCTGGGTGCTGACCGGATTTGGCTCAACGGCGATGCTGCTGGTGATTTTCCTTTTGCCCGAAACCAATCGCGTCCCCGACCCATCGGCGACCCGGTTCGGCCGGATGATCATCAATTTCGCCACCATGCTGCGCAATCGCGCCTATCTTGGCTATCTGCTGACGGTGATGGGGACGTTCGGGGGGCTGTTTGCCTATTTGATCGGCGCATCATTCGTCCTGGTGGGCGAGTTGGGCATGACAGAACTGGAATTCGGACTTTCCTTCAGCGGGGCCTCTATCGGCTTTATGGGAGGTGCCTTTCTTGGCAGTCGCATTGTCCGTCGTCTCGGCATTGAGCGTATGTGCCTGATCGGGACTGCTTTCACAGCCATGGCAGGTATCCTGATTCTGGGTCTGATCTGGGGCGGCGTGGTCACCGCGGCATCGGTCATGATCCCGACCGTGATCTATTTCTTTGGTATGGGCCTGTCCCAACCGAATATTCAGGCTGGTGCGATCTCGCCGTTCCCACAAATGGCTGGTGCCGCTGCATCCCTGCTGGGCCTTGCCCAGTATATTTCCGCTGGCATCTTTTCGATTGTGATTGGGTTTTTTGCGTTCGACCCAACATTGCTGCTGGCAAGCGTTATGGGTGGCGCGGGCATTTTCGCATTCGTCATCTTCACAGCCATGATCTGGCTGCCAATGCGGCGATGACCATCAGTCCAGCTGATCCAGAATAAACTCGGAATCCAGACGTTCTGGAACCCGTTCCGGGATCCGACGCGGGGGTGAGCGAACACCCGAGGCGTTGCGTGAGGGTGTCGTTCGTTCCACATCGGCAACCCCCACATTTGTCGCTGGTGCCATGAAGGCCCGCCAGATCGCTGCAGGTATTGTGGACCCCGTCACCCCGTCCATCGGGCTGTTGTTGTCATTCCCGGCCCAGACGGCGGTCACGAGGTTTCCGACATACCCAACAAACCACGCATCGCGGAAATCCTGACTGGTGCCACTCTTGCCCGCAGCCGGGATACCAAATCCGGCGGATTTTCCGGTTCCCCAGTCGATCACGGCGCGCAGCATATCTGTGGTTTGAGCTGCCGCTTTCTCTGACACAACCCGGCGTGTGGTCGCTCCGGCGCGTCTGAAGAGAACATCTCCACCCTGCCGAACTTCCGAAATCCCATAGGGTGCGACCGCAAAACCGCCATTGGCAAAAACGGCATAGGCCGCCGCGAGTTCCAACTGAGAAACTTCACCCGCGCCAAGAGCAATCGAGGGGTGGGGTTTCAACGGCGAGGTGATGCCAAGTCGGCGCGCGGCCTGCACAACACGTTCACGCCCAACATCTTCGGAGACCCGAACAGCCACAGTGTTGAGAGAACGCGCAACGGCCTCTCGCAATGTTACGTCTCCCTGATATTTGCCGGAGAAGTTCCGGGGGGTCCAGCCATCAATTGTGATCGGCGCATCCCGGACCACACTATCGGGGGACATCCCGGCCTCAAGCGCAGGCAGATACACAATCGGCTTGAACGCGGATCCCGGCTGGCGCAGCGCACGAGTGACCCGGTTGAACTGACTGACGCCATAACTCTTGCCTCCAACCATTGCCAATACAGCGCCATCATCACGCATGGTAACCAGCGCGACCTGTGCGCCTTTGGCGTCAACTTTGGCCACAGCCGCCTCGGCCAGACTTTGCAGGCGCGGGTCGAGGGTGGTCTCAACGGCGAGATCGGTGGTGGTGCTGCCGGCGTATCCCGCAGCCCTCTCAAGTACCCAATCAGAAAAATATCGGCGCGTCTGACCCTTCACACGGCTCCGCGGGGTTGCAGCATTTCCCCTGCCTGGGCGGCGCGTTTTTGTAATTTTTGTTGCCTCTTCCGGTTGCAGGTAACCGGCGGCCACCATCGCCGAGAGAACAGTACTGGCACGCTCATGAGCCGCTTTGGTGCTGTTGTCTGGATTAAGTCGCGATGGCGCGCGCAGCAATCCAGCAAGTACTGCCGCCTGATAGGTGTCGACATCCCGAGCCGAAGTTCCGAAATATCGCTGCGCAGCAGCCTCAACCCCGTAGGTGCCCGCGCCCAGATAGACCCGGTTCAAATAGATCGTCAGCAGTTCATCTTTCTGAAATTTCTGCTCCAGAGCGAGTGCCAGCAACAATTCTTTGATTTTGCGTGTGTAGGACCGCTCAGGGGTCAAAAACAAGTTTTTCGCAAGCTGCTGGGTCAGTGTTGAGCCGCCCTGTACGATCCCCCCTGCGCGCAGATTCGTCACCATGGCCCGCACAAGGCCACGAAGATCAACGCCGGGATGCTCAAAGAAGCGCCGGTCCTCAATCGCGATCACAGCCTGCACCAATTCGGGGGGCAACTCGTTTACCGTCAGGCGGCGCCCATACAGATCACCATAGCCAGCAATCAGAGAACCATCACCCGCAAGAATGGTGACGCCCGGTCGTCGCGTTTTATCTGCCGCCGGCCCCAAATCATTGATGGATGGCAAATCCCATGCGAACCAAACCAGGACCGCACCAAGAACGAGTCCGCCCCATATAGCCAGCACCAGCGACCATTTGGTCAGACGCCACAGCAGGCTGGATCGGCCTGCAGGCGTTACCTCGCCGGCGGAAGCGGTTCGCTTTTTACGCGGGGCGGGTTTGGACGCCTTGCCGCGCGATTTCGTCCCGGACTTTGCCTTGGGTTTGCTCATGGGCGCGGAGACTGCTGTACAGGCTTGGCGGAATTGTGGCGAAAAGCCCGGTGCACGCTAAACGTCGAGATTCGCGACCTTCAGGGCATTGTCCTGAATGAATTCACGACGAGGCGCCACTTCATCACCCATCAGAGTTTCGAAGATGTTGCCAGCAGCGTCCGCTTGAGCCACACGCACTTGCAACAATGCACGAACGTTCTGATCAAGTGTCGTTTCCCAGAGTTGGTCTGGATTCATCTCACCCAGTCCTTTGTAGCGCTGCATCGACATACCTTTTCGTCCGACATCAAACACAGCCTGAAGCAAGGAAAGTGGACCCGTGATCGAGTGTTCAATGTCTTTGGCGACGAGCGTGGAGTGCCGAACAAAGTTGGTCTGCAGCTCAGTACTGAGCGCATTCAGACCGCGTGCCTCTGCAGAGTTGATAATGCGGTGGTCAATCACCAATCGTGTCAGAACACCACGTAAGGTTCGTTCGAATGCGAGAGAACCATCATTGGTATCGAACAATCCCGTCCAGCCTCTTTCAAGAGGAGGGGCAAGCGCATCGAGACGGAGTGCAATGTATTCTGCGGCGCCCTGCGCATTGTCCGCATCCGACAACAATTCCGGATCCAGTGCGCCGGCGATGGCGGCCTGTTCAACAATCGTTGCATTGGGCAGATGAACCGTCAGCGGTTCGGTCAAGCGGCGAACTTCCCGCGCGGTGTTGACCAAGGCCCGCAAATCTTCTCCCGAGCGTTGTGCGCCATCGCTCATCTGCAATACGGCATCGCCCAATCCGGTATCGATGAGATAACTTTCCATCGCCGGATCGTCCTTCAGATAAACCGCCGAATTTCCACGCTGCACTCGATAAAGCGGCGGCTGAGCAATGTAGAGATGTCCACGCTCGATTATCTCCGGCATCTGACGATAGAAGAAGGTCAGCAACAACGTTCGGATATGCGAACCATCGACGTCAGCATCCGTCATGATGATGATCTTGTGATAACGCAGTTTCTCAATATCAAAATCGTCGCGAATGCCTGTACCCAGCGCTGTGATCAATGTGCCAATTTCAACCGATGACAACATCTTGTCGAAACGAGCCCGTTCCACATTCAGAATTTTGCCACGCAATGGCAAAACCGCCTGCGACTTCCGATCTCGGCCCTGCTTGGCGGATCCCCCAGCACTATCACCCTCGACGATAAACAATTCGGCCTTGGACGGATCACGTTCCTGGCAATCAGCTAGCTTGCCGGGCAGAGATGCCATATCAAGCGCGCCCTTGCGTCGCGTGAGCTCGCGCGCCCTGCGCGCGGCTTCACGTGCTGCCGCAGCCTCGACAATCTTTTCAATGACGATACGCGCTTCGCTGGGGTGCTCTTCAAACCACTGACCCAACCTGTCTCCCACAATCGATTCAACAATCGGACGCACTTCCGAAGACACTAGCTTGTCTTTGGTTTGCGATGAAAACTTGGGGTCCGGCACTTTTACCGAAAGCACACAGGTCAGTCCTTCACGGGCATCATCGCCAGAAATGGCAATCTTGGCCTTCTTCGCCAAACCGCTTTCGTTTGCATAATTATTAATCGTGCGCGTCAATGCGCCACGGAAACCGGCAAGATGGGTACCACCATCACGCTGCGGGATATTGTTGGTAAAGCACAGCATCGTCTCGTGGTAACTGTCATTCCACTGCAGTGCGACCTCAACAACCACACCTTCCTTCTCATCGGTGACATGGATAACTTCCCCCATGATGCCCTGACGATTGCGGTCCACATATTCGACAAACGCCTTGAGCCCCCCTTCGTAAAACAATTCCGTGACCACTGGCTCCACGCCACGCGCATCGGTCAACACCAGGGAGACACCGGAATTCAGAAACGCCAGTTCGCGCAGACGGTGTTCGAGCGTCTCGCGGTCGAACTCGATCATGGTGAAGGTTTCCTGGGACGGCTGAAATGTAATCTCTGTGCCAGTGAGTGGCTTGCCATCAACATCCGGAGCTTCGCCCGAAATCACCAGATCGCCTTGTGATTCCCCATGTTCAAAACGAAGTTTGTGTTCCTTTCCGTTTCGCCAGATACGCATCTCGAGCCATTTTGAAAGCGCATTGACCACCGACACGCCAACCCCGTGCAGACCGCCGGAGACCTTGTAGGAATTCTGGTCAAATTTTCCGCCCGCGTGGAGCTGGGTCATGATGACCTGTGCCGCCGAAACACCTTCTTCTTCATGAATATCGACCGGGATGCCACGACCGTTATCGACCACCGTGACGGAGCCGTCCGGGTTCAGCGTGACATTCACCGTATCGCAATGACCAGCCAGCGCTTCATCGATCGCATTGTCCACAACCTCGTAAACCATATGGTGCAGGCCGGAACCATCATCCGTATCGCCGATATACATGCCGGGTCGTTTGCGCACGGCATCCAGCCCGCGCAGCACTTTGATGGAATCAGCATCGTAATCCGTATTCTCGCCGCTGATGGCTTCCACGTCCTCGGGGGTATCACTCATGAGAGCTCTCCTGATATCCGCTGCGCATCAGATTTGACGCACGCTGCCGGATGAAACTTCAAATGTTTGAGCCTGCCCGTCGAAAGCTTCGAACAGGCGGGTATCGGTGCCGGTCAACCAGGCCTGCGCACCAAGTGCCAGAATACGTTCGGCGAGCGCGAACCGCCTGCCTTCATCGAGATGGGCCGCAACCTCGTCAAGCAAGATCACCGGGGCTGCACCACGCGCCAGTCCCAAGAGGCGCGCATGGGCCAGAACGATAGCAATCAGCAAAGCTTTTTGCTCACCTGTCGAGCATAAGGATGCGGCCATCTCCTTACCGCGATGATGCACAACAAGGTCACTTCGATGGGGGCCGTGCAATGCGCGGCCTGCCTCACTGTCGCGTGCTCGACCTGCTGCAAGAGTCGCTCGAAGACGATCTTCAGCTTCCAGTGCCGGGCCAGTATCCAGCCATGCTTCAACTTCACCTTTGAAGGTCAAACTTGCCCGCGGAAATGACGCTTCGCGCAAATCTTCTTCTTCAGCAATGGCAGCATCCAGTCGTGCAACGACCTCACGCCTGGCTGCTGCAAGAGCAACTCCGGTTGCGGCCATTGTCTCCTCTTCAGCCGACAACCAAGCTGAATCTCCAACATTGTCCCGCAACAATCGCTGACGTCCGCGCATAGCTTGTTCATAAGTCGCCAGACGCCGGGCATGCTCGGCGTCAAAGCCATAAACCATTCGATCC
The DNA here is from genome assembly GCA_018666195.1 of Alphaproteobacteria bacterium. GTDB lineage: Bacteria > Pseudomonadota > Alphaproteobacteria > UBA6615 > UBA6615 > JABJAG01. Next base: position 17,979 of record JABJAG010000042.1, on the reverse strand, counting down.
ACAAACTGACGCCGCGCAGAACCGCCCTCCATGAACAAACGATCCATGTCCGGAGTCAGCCAGACAACGCAAAGATATTCGGCAAAGGCCGCCTGGCCACGCGCTGGCTCACCGTCGATGCGTACAGACCGTCGCGCAGCACCACCTTCGGCACGCGCCTCAAGTCCGGTGCCCAAAGACACCAGACCATCCGGGCCGTCAATTTGTGCAGCAACCGCCCAGCCGCCGTCCGAGACACCACCGGACAATCGAGCAACCTCGGGCAATGGAGCCTTCCGGATCCCACGACCTGGCGCAAAGAATGATAAAGCTTCAAGCAAATTGGTTTTGCCCGCACCATTCGCACCCGTCAAAACGACCGGGCTTGCAGCAACATCCAGACGCAAAGCCGCGTAGTTGCGAAATCCAGTCAGGTCGAGGCGGGAGACATGAGAAGTTAGCGCGCGCGCGCCATATCCAGGCAGGACGGATCCGTTATCGAGAACCGGTGAGGTGGTAGTCCGGGCCATGCGCGCCTAAACGCGCATCGGCATAAGCACGTAAAGCGCGCTCATATCGCCGCCATCGCGCACGATGGTCGGAGATGACGCGTCCGCAAACACAAACTCGGCGTTGTCATTCTCGATCTGCGCGGTGATATCCAAAAGATAACGCGAGTTGAATCCGATCTCGATCGTATCGTGTTCGAAACCCACTTCGAGTTCCTCAGTCGCGCTACCATTTTCAGCACTGGTGGCCGAAAGGGTCAGCAGACCGTTGCCGACGGCAAGTTTAATGGCGCGGCTTTTTTCCGACGAAATAGTCGAAACGCGATCCACGGCCTGAGCGAACGTTCCACGGTCCACCGACAAAACCTTGTCGTTCCCTGTGGGAATGACGCGCTCGTAATCTGGGAATGTCCCGTCGATCAGTTTTGACGTCAGCACGGCATTGTCGAAATTCATGCGAATACGGGTGTCCGAAAGTGAAATTTCAACCGGGTCCGTGGTCTCATCAATCAGCTTTCGTAATTCGCCTATGGCTTTGCGCGGTACGATAACGCCAGGAATGTCTGCGCCACCTGATGGCATGGGCAACTGCACCCGGGCCAATCGATGCCCGTCCGTTGCTACAGCGCGCAACATCACCCCGCCCTCGTCCTCAGCAGCATGCAGATAAATACCGTTCAGATAATAGCGGGTTTCCTCGGTTGAAACCGCGAACCGGGTGCGATCCACAAGGGTGCGCAACTCTTCAGCTTCAAGCGAAAATGTATTCGGCAAATCGCCGCCACTCATGGTTGGAAAATCTTCGACCGGCAAGGTGGCCAGATTAAACTTTGAACGACCCGCCCGGATCAGCAACTGATCTGCAGATGCGTCCGTTTCAATTTCCACCTGTGCGCCGTCAGGAAGCTTGCGCACAATGTCATACAGCGTGTGCGCCGGTGCCGTTGTCGCACCCGCCTGGCCAATTTCTGCTGTCACCGTCTCTGTGATCGCCAGATCCATATCGGTGGCCGTAAGTGTCAATGCGCCGTCCTGCCCATCGAGCAAAACATTCGCAAGGATCGGAATTGTATTCCGACGCTCCACCACGCTTTGCACATGGGCCAATGCCTTGAGAAGGGTCGCGCGCTCGATCGTCAGCTTCATTCTTCTTGTTCCTCTTCATCCCGGAGCGGTGTTCGGCGGAGATTTTGAATATCCCGGAGCAACCCGGAAGACTCTTCAGGAAATCGCCGGAATCCCGCTGAATCCGTGAAAATTCTGACAGTGATTGACTATAGCAGAATCAGGGTGATTCGTCAGGCCTTTCGGCCTGCGCGCCGCCAGGAGAACGAGATAATTATCTATTGAATTACAATGCCTTACGCGGCACCAGCACGCGATCGGTGGATCAAATCTCCAACATGCGGCGCAACAGCTCAACATCTTCGTTGAATCCCGCATCTGCCGAGCGCAATTCCTCGACCTTCTTGACCGCGTGCATGACCGTGGTGTGATCGCGTCCGCCAAATTTGCGGCCGATTTCCGGCAGCGATCGCGATGTCAGTTGCTTGGCCAGATACATCGCGACCTGTCGCGGACGAGCCACAGCACGAGCCCGACGCGCCGAATGCATATCGGCGAGACGAATGTTGAAATGCTCAGCCACGCGTTTCTGAATTTCCTCAATGGTCACCCGGCGATCATTGGCGCGCAGCAGGTCGTGCAACACATCCTGTGTTGTCTCCAAAGTGACCGCACGGCCCACAAGCGTTGCATGGGCCACAATCCGATTCAGTGCACCCTCGAGCTCACGCACATTCGACGTGATCTTGTGGGCAAGAAACTCCAGAACCTTGTCGGGAATATCCGCACCGACGTGCTCAGCCTTCGCCAGCAGAATGCCAAGCCGCAATTCGTAATCCGTCGGATGGATATCGGCAACCAAGCCACAGCCGAGGCGCGACTTCAGGCGCTCTTCCATGCCTTCCAGATCAGACGGAGACTTGTCCGCGGACACGATGATTTGGCGGTTTTGGTCCACCAAGGCATTGAAAGTGTGGAAAAATTCTTCCTGAGTCGAATCCTTGCCCGCGATGAACTGAATGTCATCGATCATCAGAACATCTACTGAGCGGAACTGCTCCTTGAAGTCCATGATGGTGCGATACCGCAGGGCACGGATGAACTGATACATGAATTTTTCGGCTGACATATAGAGAACGCGCCGCTGAGGTTCACGCTCCGTGATGTGCCATGCAATCGCATGCATCAAATGGGTCTTGCCCAGCCCGACACCGCCATACAGGAACAGCGGGTTGAACGGGACACTCTTGGATTCACCGACGCGACGCGCGGCAGCGTGGGCCAGCTCATTCGAGCGCCCGACGACAAAGTTGGAAAACTTGAAACGCTCATCAATAATGGCACGCACATCTTCCAGCGACGGATCACCACCCTCGCCAGCTCTCGTGGCAGCCACACCGCCGCCATTCGCCCCTCGAGGCGCGGCCTCTGACTCGATGCGCTGCGCCAGCGGCTGGCGCGGCGGCGCTCCGGCTGGCTGAATAATTGTCTGGGTCGGCTCCACGATGATCTCGACGGATTTAACCCCATCATTCTCATCGGCCCACAATTCACCGAGGCGGGGACCATAATTCTGTTCGATCCAGTCGCGCATGAAACGGGTCGGGACAGCCACGCGCAAACGTCCGGCGTTGAAATCGCCAAGAGTCAGCGGCTTGAGCCAACTGTTATATGCAGCATCTCCGACATCGGACCGCAAGCGTGCGCGCACCCGTGTCCACTGCTCCGTCAAAGATCCGTCGGCCTGGCCCCACTGCTCACCCATCTGGCGAAACACTCCGTAAACACAACTCGTTATTTTTCAACACGTGATTCCGCCAAGAACCCTAATACGCGCCATGACCATTCGTGTGACCGAGACCGCGCAACGCGACCACCGTCAATCAATTCATTTGGACAACACACAATGTCGTCGGCAAAACGTCCGAAGGACATCCCACTGTCCACCCCTGCCCTTGGAGAAATCGGAGAAACACTCAAAACGAAAACACTCCGATGAAACCTCGAAGACAGAAACGTGACAACCAACCCCCAACATCATTCCGTATTCTTACACCAAGTATTACTTTTTATTTCTTGGTATTAACGGGTTTTTACTTCGTTTGGCCGCACACATCTCCGCAAGTACTTGGTTTTATTAAATTTTCCCAGTCTCGTTAAATTTTCTCTCGTATTGAATGTTAATTCGTCCGACCGAGTATTTTGTTTTACTATTTCTCGATCCCGAAAGGCGAGTTGAAGATAGCGTGACAGGGCCAAGCCCGCAACTGGTCAAAAGGTCGAATCGATAAAAAAACACGAAAATTTCGTCGGATGACCTGACCAATCACCCAAACGAAAACCGCGCCCAAAGGGCGCGGCTCGAAAAAACTCAAAGGTGGTGGTGGGTTAGGCCATCGCCTTGATGCGCGCAGACAGGCGAGAGATTTTTCTCGACGCTGTGTTGGCATGCAGCACACCTTTTTGCGCACCGCGTTGCAGCTCTGGCTGGGCGGCCCGAAGGGCAACCTCGGCAGCAGATTTGTCGCCGGATGCGATGGCGCTCTCCACCATCTTCACATGTGTGCGCACGCGCCCAAGACGGTCGCCGTTAATCGCTGTGCGACGTTCAGCTCTGCGGATGCGCACTTTTGCGGAATGATGATTGGCCATGTCTAATCTCGAATTCGTTTGCGTTTGGCCGCAGCATATAGACCTGCCTCACAGGGCCGTCAAGGCGCAACCATCTGGATTTCCGCCGAGTTTTGCGCCCCCGGCAAGTTGGACTAGCGGTGTTTAAAGTTCGCTTGCCGCTTTTCAGCGAAAGCGGCCATACCCTCTTTCTGGTCTTCGGTAGCAAAAGTGGAATGGAAGACCCGACGCTCAAACCGCACGCCTTCGGCGAGCGTCGTCTCATACGCCCGGTTTACTGCCTCTTTTGCCAACATGACGATCGGGCGAGATAGATCGCAGATCGCATCGGCTGTCTTGATGGCATCATCCATCAAATCGTCTGCCGGCACGATACGGCTCACCAACCCGGCACGTTCGGCCTCCTCGGCCCCCATCATGCGCCCGGTCAAAACCATCTCCATGGCCTTTGATTTGCCGACAAAGCGCGTCAGACGCTGGGTGCCGCCCGCTCCCGGGATGGTCCCGATGGTGATCTCCGGTTGACCGAACTTCGCCGTGTCTGCCGCAATGATAAAGTCACACATCATGGCAAGCTCGCAGCCCCCACCCAGCGCGTATCCAGCGACGGCGGCAATAACCGGTTTGCGGCAGACTGTGACCCGCTCCCAGCCATCGGTGATGAAATCTTCGAGATAGGCATCCATATAGGACTTGCCCGCCATCTCCTTGATATCTGCGCCAGCCGCAAAGGCCTTTTCCGAGCCGGTCAGCACAATCGCACCTATATTGTCATCGGCCTCAAAATCGTCCAGCGCGCGCCCAAGTTCTTCGATCAGGGCGTCACACAAAGCATTCAATGCTTTGGGGCGGTTGAGCCGAACAATGCCAACATGGCCCTGGGATTCGACTTCTATATTTTCATAGGCCATGGCGGCCTCCTGCGTGTTCAATTGTGTTGGAGTAAATTTTGGCTCAGCGGTCCCGGGGCGACAGCGAATACCTGACGATCACCGGGGGTCCGTCACGATCGACCTGAATTTTCAAGCTTTCCTCGCCGCGCGCCCAACTGTTTTGGGCAACAGCTTGCCAACCAAGGGCCGGGAGTGTCTGACGATAGAAGTCACGCACTGCAGCAGCTGTTGTCGAACCACCCGCGGCAGCCTCGACAATCCGACCGGCGGGTTTGTCGAACGCTACCCGCGCCGCGGAATCCTCAACCAGGCCCGGCGCCAAAGGCAAATCATCAACATCAGCGAGATATGCCGACTGTGCCCCGGATACCGAAGACCAGACCAGCAAAGCCCCAGCGATCACCGTCGCGTTCAGTTTTGTGCGTAGCAACATTGGGGCGCTCATAACTCAGCGTTGCTGTTGAGAGCAATAGAAAGTCGAACGACCGGACTGAACGATACGACGTATACGGCAGGGCTTTGCATCATCATCTCCGCATTTCGGGCAGGCCTCACCCTCGCGTCCGTATACCGCCCAATTGTGTTGAAAATAGCCCAGCTCCCCATCGGTCTGAACATAATCGCGCAACGAGGAGCCGCCAGCTTCTATGGCCTCCTCAAGGACGGACTGAACGGCATCCACAAGCCGCGCGGCCCGCTGACCGGTCATCGTATGGGCACTGCGCCGCGGGCTGATCCCGGCACGCCACAGCGCTTCGCAGGCATAGATATTGCCGATCCCAGCGACCGTCTTCTGGTCGAGCAAAGCCGACTTGATCGGGGTTTTGCGCCCCCGCAATACGCTCGCCAGATACGCAGGGTTGAAGTCCCGGGACAATGGTTCAGGACCAATGGCACACAAATGCGAACTGTCTGCCTCGCCACCCGGCGGGATCAGGTCCATATAGCCAAACCGGCGCGTGTCATTGAAAACAACCCGCCCGCCGTCAGCCATCTCGACGATGACGTGGTCGTGCTTCTCGGGCAGCGCCCAGCCGGAATTGTGTCCCGCCTGCCCGGATGTGGCCGTGGCACCCGGGGAAACGGTGAACCGTCCCGACATGCCCAGATGCGCCAGCCAGGTTTCCCCGCTGTCGAGACGGGTCAGAATGTACTTCGCCCGCCGGACCACCTCGGTGACTGTCCGTCCGGTCAGCCGGTCGGCAAATCGATCCGGCAACGGGAAACGAAGATCGGTGCGTCGGGCTTCGACACGCGCGATGCGTTTGCCTTCGAGCGCAGGGCGCAATCCACGGACCACGGTTTCAACTTCAGGCAGTTCTGGCATCACGGACCTTTTAAGAGACGGGTGGGACCTGTATAGGCGCATCCGGCTGCGACGATAAGCGCTGAAGCGGGCGCGGCTTTTCTTTTGCCGCCCTGACCCTTACTCCGATATGGTCCCCCCGCTATGTCCGAACCTGGCCCCATATCGGCACAAGACACCACCCATTTCGGTTTCGAAGACGTTCCCGTCTCGGAGAAAAGCGCGCGTGTGCGCGACGTCTTCTCTTCGGTCGCGCGCAATTACGACCTGATGAACGACCTTATGAGCCTGGGCGTCCACCGGGCGTGGAAAGCAGCGTTCGTCAATCGCATCGCCATGCGCCCGGATATGAAAGTCCTCGACGTCGCGGGCGGCACCGGCGACATCGCCTTTCGGATCCGCAAGAAAGCCCGAGACCGCGCAGCGATCACGGTCTGTGACATCAATGCCGAGATGCTGCAGGTCGGCAAGGCGCGCGCGCTTGACCGCGGCATTCTGGGGCCCGATGCCGGTATCAGCTGGGTCTGCGGGGATGCGGAGGCCATTCCCGCACCGGATTCCACCTATGATGTCTATACGATCGCGTTCGGACTCCGGAACGTGACCAACATCCCCGCCGCACTGGCTGACGCGCGGCGCGTTCTGCGGCCCGGCGGCCAGTTTCTTTGCCTCGAGTTCAGCCACGTCGTCCTACCCGTGCTGGATGAGATTTATGATCGTTATTCGTTCTCGGTCCTGCCGCAACTGGGACGTTTTGTTGCCCGCGATGAGGCGGCCTACCGCTATCTAGCTGAAAGTATTCGCAAATTTCCCAATCAGGACAGACTGGCCAGCATGATGGGTGAAGCCGGGCTGGAGCAGGTCAAGGTGCAGAACCTGTCGGGCGGAATCGCGGCCATCCACACCGCACGGCGGATCTAGCACCGATGTTCCGGCCCTTGCGCAATGTTCTCCGCTTGCTCGGGATTGCCCGCACGCTCGCCCGGTACGACGCTCTGTTCCCGGCTGAATGGCTGCCCGCAACCGGCGGCCTGGTGTTCATGGCCCGGTTGCTGTCGGGTTTTCGCACCGCGCCCGACATCCGCGACCTGCGCGACGGGGAACGGCTTGCCCGTGCGCTCCAGGCGCTCGGACCGAGTTTCATCAAATTCGGCCAGATGCTCAGCACCAGAGCCGATCTGGTCGGCGAGACCATCGCGGCCGACCTGTCGACCCTGCAGGACCAATTGCCCGCCTTCAGCAGTGCCGAAGCCCGCGCCGCGATCGAAGCCGAGTTCGAAACTTCGGTCGACAACCTGTTCGAGGACTTCGACGACACCCCGGTTGCTGCTGCGTCCATTGCGCAGGTGCACATCGCCAAGGTACGCGTACACAACGAAACCTCCGATATTCCGCAGGAAAACGCACCCGAGGATGAACTCCGCACCGTCGCGGTCAAGGTATTGCGCCCGGGCATTGAACGCGCCATTGAACGTGACCTGGAGCTTTTCCGCTGGATTGCCGAAACCGCCGAAAGGGCCCAGCCACGGTTGCGCCGCCTGAAACCCATTGCCGCGGTTGAGACCTTCGCCACCAGCCTTCGCTGGGAGATGGATTTGCGCATGGAAGGCGCGGCTGCATCCGAACTGCGCGGCAATTTCGAGGACGATCCTTTGTACGTTGTTCCGAGTGTTGACTGGGAACGTACAGGCCAGCGCATCCTCACCACCGAATGGATAGACGGCATCCCGATTCATGACGTGGATGATCTGGTCGCCGCCGGACATGACCTTGAGGCCGTCGTCCGCAAGGCGTCTGAATCCTTCTTCCTTCAGGTTTTCCGCGACGGCTTCTTCCACGCCGATATGCACCCCGGGAACGCGTTCGTGCGGGCCGATGGTGCGCTTTGCGTGGTCGATTTCGGAATCATGGGCCGGATCGACCGCCCGACCCGGTATTTCCTCGCCGATATGCTGCTCGGGTTCATCACCCGCGACTATCCCCGCGTCTCGGACGTCCATTTTCAGGCCGGATACATCCCCCCCGAAACGGACCGGGAGGTGTTCCAGCAAGCCATTCGGGCCATCGGCGAGCCGATCTTCGACCGCCCACCCAACGAGATCTCGATTGCGCGCCTGCTCGCCCAGTTGTTTCTGGTCTCGGAGCGCTTCGATATGGAAGCGCAACCGCAGCTGTTGATGCTGCAGAAAACCATGTTGATCGCTGAAGGCGTGGGCCGCCGCCTGGCACCCGAACTCAATATGTGGCAACTCGCGCTGCCCTTGATCGAGGACTGGATGCGCGAACATCGCGGTCCGGAAGCCCGTCTGGCCGAAGTCGCCGCCAGTACCATTCTCGCCGTCCAGCGCCTGCCCGATGCGGTACAAGCCGTCGAACGTGCCGCAACCACCATCAGCGAAGGACGGCTGTCTCTCGATCTGAAAACGGCCGGGTCTCCCAAATGGCCCCTGTGGCTGGCCATTGCGGTCACCGCCGCTATATCGGTCGTTGCGCTGCTCAACTAGCCGCCACAGCCACCCGCATCACGCACCGATACATGAACCTGCCAAATCCCGGACGTGCAGAAATCCGGGCTTGTCGGGTTGTGGACATGACCCTATTTAATTACAATAGTTTTCCGTAGTTTACGCGCTCACCCGCCCCGACTGTCCGGGCATGGAGGCATACGCAATGTTGCATGGCAAAAGAGTTCTGCTGATCGTCAGTGGCGGAATTGCTGCATACAAAAGTCAGGAGCTGGTGCGCCTGCTACGCAAACGCGGGGCATCCGTGCGCTGCGTTCTCACGCGCGGGGGCGCTCAATTCGTCACCCCCTTGTCACTTTCAGCGCTGAGCGAAGACAAGGTCTACACCGATCTGTTTTCGCTCACCGACGAAGCCGAGATGGGGCACATCCAGCTTTCCCGTGATGCTGATCTGGTCGTGGTGGCACCGGCCACAGCCGATATTCTGGCCAAGATGGCGCAGGGGCAGGCCGACGATCTCGCCACCACAGCCCTGCTGGCAACCGACAAGGACGTCCTCGTCGCACCTGCCATGAATGTCCGCATGTGGACCCACGCCGCGACCCAGGCCAATCTGGCGACACTTCGCGAACGCGGCGTGCACTTTATCGGACCGAATGAAGGCGACATGGCCTGTGGCGAGTTCGGCCCGGGCCGGATGGCTGAACCCGACGAGATCGCTGACGCGGTATCGGATTTTTTTGAAGACAGCGCGCCGCTCTCGGGCCGCCGCGCGCTGGTCACGTCCGGCCCGACCCATGAACCGATCGATCCGGTGCGCTACATCGCCAATCGCTCGTCAGGCCGTCAGGGCCACGCGATTGCCGCAGCGCTCGCCCGGCGCGGCGCGCTGACAACCCTTGTCTCCGGCCCGACCAACCTGCCTGACCCGGCGGGTGTACAAATGATCCACGTGGAAAGCGCCCGCGAGATGCTGGCTGCCTGTGAATCCGCCCTGCCCGCTGATATCGCTGTCTGCGCCGCCGCCGTTGCCGACTGGCGTGTTGCCACCCAAGCCAGCGAGAAACTGAAGAAAAACGGCAGCGGTGTTCCCGCCCTCGAAATGGCGGAGAACCCGGATATTCTGGCCACATTGTCGGCCACCGCAAACACCCGTCCCGATCTGGTGATCGGCTTTGCCGCAGAAACCGAGGATGTGGTCGCTCATGCGCAGTCCAAACGCGAACGCAAGGGCTGTGACTGGATCCTCGCCAATGACGTGTCGCCCGAAACCGGCACATTTGGCGGCGCAGACAACACCATCCACCTTGTGAGCGCAGCTGGCGTCGAAGACTGGCCCACCATGTCGAAAATTGACGTGGCAGACCGTCTCGCCGAGCGGATCATCGAACAACTTGGAGCTGCCGAATGAGTGTGTTGGTTTCGGTCACCCGCCTGCCCCATGGGGCAAATTTTGAACTCCCATCATATGAAACCGCCGACGCGGCGGGCATGGATCTGCACGCCGCCGTGGATGCAGATGTCGTGATTGCACCGGGTGCGCGTACCCTGATCCCGACCGGTCTCGCCATCGCGCTGCCGTCCGGATACGAAGCGCAAATTCGCCCGCGATCAGGGCTGGCCCTGAAGAACGGCATATCACTGGTCAACAGCCCCGGCACGATCGATGCGGATTACCGTGGCGAGGTCGGTGTGATTGTGATCAATCACGGCGATCAGGACTTCATCGTGACCCGCGGCATGCGGATTGCGCAAATGGTTGTTGCACCGGTCATTCAGGCCGTCTGGGATGAAGTCGACACGCTACCCGAAACAGCGCGCGGCACCGGCGGTTTCGGCTCAACGGGCACCACGAAGACCGGAGCCTGATTGACGTGTTCCGCCTGTCTCGCAAAACCCTCTTTGCCATCGAAGCGGTGCTCGACATTGCCTATCACGCCAGCGCCCATCCGGTGCAAAGCCGTGAGATCACCCGCCGCCAGGGAATTCCCCGCCGTTATCTGGAACAGGTGCTGCAAAATCTTGTTCGCGCCGGCGTCCTGACGGGCGTGCGCGGCCCCCGTGGCGGCTACCGTCTGGCCCGGGAACGCCGCCGGATCACCCTGGCCGATATCGTGCAGGTGATCCACGAAATGGAATCCCGCGCTGATCCGATCGAGGAAGATGACGGTTCGCCGCTCGGCACCGAAGTGGTTCGCCCGTTGTGGCGACAGCTTTCCGAAGACTGCATGACCCAACTGGCCGAAACCAGCATCCAGGACCTGTGCAACCAGGCCCGCGAAGCCGGTGTGGAAAGCGAAGATTCCGTCCGCCACGACTACACGATTTAGGGTGGCCGCAATCTGGAATGTCCGACCGGACGTTTCCAAAAGCGGTCGGGTTCACTATCGTTCGTCTGAACAATCGCAAACTTCACGGAACCACGAATATGTCCTCAACTGAAAACAACGCAACGCCCGAGTTCCGCGGAAAAATCTATGATTCCGTGGTTGATACGATTGGTGCGACACCGTTGGTGCGGATCGGCCGGATCGCCGAAGCCGAGGGCTGTAAAGCCGATCTGGTGGCCAAGCTCGAATTCTTCAATCCGCTGGCTTCGGTTAAGGACCGGATCGGCAATGCGATGATTTCTGCTGCCGAGGCTGACGGCAAGATTGGCCCCGGTTCGGTGATTGTTGAACCCACTTCGGGCAACACCGGGATCGCGCTGGCCTTTGTCTGCGCCGCGCGTGGCTATCGCTGCATTCTGGTGATGCCCGATTCCATGTCTCAGGAACGGCGCAAGATGCTGGGGCTTCTGGGGGCAGAGCTGGTACTGACACCCGCCGCCGAGCGGATGCCGGGCTCCATTGCCAAGGCCCAATCCATCGTGGATTCGACCGAGAACGCGATCATGCTGCAGCAATTCCAGAACCCCGCGAACCCGGAAGTTCATCGCAACACCACCGCAGAAGAAATCTGGAACGATACCAACGGCGCGGTGGATTGCCTGATCGCCGGAGTCGGCACCGGCGGCACCATCACCGGCGTCGGTGAGGTTCTGAAGGCCCGCAAACCCAGCATTCAGATCATCGCCGTCGAACCCGAAGACAGCGCCGTGCTGGCCGGTGGACCGGCCGGGCCGCATATGCTGCAGGGCATCGGCGCCGGCTTTATCCCGGAGACTCTGAACACCTCGGTCTATGACGAAGTGCTGGGCATCGCCAATGAAACAGCGCTCGAAACGGCCCGCAAGCTCGCCCGCATCGAAGGCATCCCGGTGGGGATTTCATCGGGGGCAGCTGTCGCCGCCGCGCTGGAAGTCGGCGCACGGGACGAGATGGCCGGCAAGCTGATGGTCGTCGTTCTGCCGTCCTTCGCCGAGCGCTATCTCTCCACGGCATTGTTCGAGGGCATCTAGGCGCGGTCGCCGGACTCACCCATGGAACTCACCGAGGAACAGTTTCACCGCTACGCCCGCCACCTGATCCTCGACGAGGTGGGTGACGAGGGGCAGGAGAAATTGCTCGCCTCAAAGGTGCTGGTGGTCGGTGCCGGCGGCCTCGGTGCACCGCTGCTGATGTATCTCGCTGCGGCGGGTGTCGGCACGCTGGGGGTCGTTGATGATGATGTCGTCGATCTGACAAACCTGCAGCGTCAGGTTGTTCATGTAACGGATGCAGTGGGCCAGAAAAAGACTGACTCTGCAAAGGCTACGCTGGCTTCCCTGAACCCAGGCATCAATGTCGTCACCCATGATGTTCGACTCACAGCCGAAAATGCCGAAGAGATCATCGGGGGCTATGACCTTGTCGCCGACGGATCGGACAATTTCGAAACGCGCTACCTTCTCAACGATCACTGCTATCGCATTGGAATCCCACTGATTGCTGCCGCCATGCTGCGCTTCGAAGGCCAGCTCTTCACCTTTCGGCGCAACGACGAAACGCCGACCGCCTGTTACCGCTGCATTTTCCCCGAGGCGCCGCCCCCCGAAATGGTCCCGCGTTGCGAGGAAGCAGGCATTCTCGGCGCGCTGGCGGGCGTGATGGGGTCGCTGCAAACAACCGAAGTGCTAAAGGAATTGTTGGGCCTGGGCGAAAGCCTTGCCGGGCGCATGGTGATCTATGACGCGCTGGCGACCGACTTCCACACGATCAAACTACCCCGCGATAAGAACTGTGCATTGTGTGGAGACAGTCCGACGATCGTCTGATCACACAGGAACGGAAGCCGGATATCTCGCCGGCTGAAACGCTCATGCTGAGTTTGTCGAAGTATGAGAGCGCACTCTCATATCGTCGTTCCCACGACGGTGGGAACCCATTAACTCATGCGGCTATCTGGTCACGCTTCGGCGTTTACAGATGCCCGCCTTCGCGGGCATGACGATGCGAGGCCGAGAATCCGGTACATCCGTCACGCAGTCCTAGAACATCATTTCCAGCACCCGGTCGGGCGGGGTGTGGCCGTCCGCAAAAGCGCGGATGTTGACAAGGACCTTCTCGCCCATTTCCTGGCGGCCTTCGACGGTCGCCGAGCTCAAATGGGGCAGCAGCAAGACATTGTCGGATGCCAACAAGCGTGGATCGACAGCGGGTTCATGCTCGTAGACGTCGAGACCCGCACCCGCGATCTTTCCGGCCTCAATCAATTCGCCCAATGCGCGTTCGTCGATCACTTCGCCACGGGACGTGTTCACCAGATAGGCATGGGGCTGAATTAACTCCAGGCGGCGACGCGAGAGCAGGTGAAACGTCGCCGGTGTGTGCGGGCAGTTGACCGAGATAATATCCATGCGGGCCAGCATCTGGTCGAGAGATTCCCAATGGGTGGCATCAAGCTCATCCTCAATATCAGGGTGCACCGGGCGGCGGTTGTGATAGTGGATTTCCAGCCCAAACCCGCGCGCACGGCGGGCCAGCGCCGTTCCGATCCGGCCCATACCGACAATGCCCAGCTGCTTGCCCCAGATACGGCGGCCCGTCAGCAATGTCGGCGACCACCCCATCCATGCGCCCGAGCGCAGCAAGCGCGCGCCCTCAGACAGACGACGCGGCACCGCCAGCAGCAGTGCCATGGTCATGTCGGCCGTATCCTCGGTCAGAACACCCGGGGTGTTGGTGACGGTGATGCCTCGTTCACGGGCAGCGGGCAGATCAACATTGTCGACGCCATTGCCGTAATTCGCGATCAACTTGAGCTGGTCACCAGCCTGCGCAATCAGATCGGCATTGATGTTGTCGGTCACGGTGGGAACCAGAACATCAGCTTCCTGCATCGCGGCAATCAGAGTCGCGCTGTCCATCGGCGTATCGTCAACATTCAAACGCGTGTCGAACAACTCCATCATCCGGGCCTCTGTGGCCTCAGGAAGTTTGCGTGTGACAATCACGACAGGTTTGTTGCTGTTCATATCGCCCGGATATCCTGCAAATGACGGCGCCGCACAGCGGTGCGCCGTGCGTATGTTCGATTATCCCGGATGACCCGCTCTGCGCAAGCGTGCAGTCACGTGCTTGAAACAGTCACATCTGTTAGATACATGAGGATCATGTTCATGCGCGCCATATATCTGTTTCTGCTCGGTTTCACGCTCCTCATGCCAGCGACACCGCTCACAGCACAATCGGCCACCCAGGACCTCCGCACCGCCAATCCTTCGGGTTTGCCCATTCCACGCTGGGTCAGCATTCGAGCTGGAGAAGTGAACATGCGCACCGGCCCCGGCGCCCGCTACCCGATCGACTGGGTGCTGCAATTCCGCAATCTGCCCGTCGAAGTCGTCGGCGAGTTCGAAAACTGGCGCAAGGTCCGCGCCCATGACGACACCATCGGCTGGGTCCACAAATCGATGCTGTCGGGCAATCGTATGGCGAGCGTAGCTGTGGCCCGTGCGCGGGTGATGCAGAAACCGGATTCCGGCGCCCCCGTCGCCGCCTTTGTCGAAGAAGGCGTGGTGGTCTCACTGGATGGCTGCGATCCGCAGTGGTGCCGGGTTGCCATCGCCAGCCATGGGGTCGAAGGCTGGATTCCCCGGGAAGCCCTGTGGGGCCTGCACCCCGGCGAAAAGATCGAACGCTAGTCGAAATCCCCGGCGAGTTCGGCCCGGACATTTTCCGGCAACATGCTCATATGCCCATATTCCGGATGGCCGAACCCGAAGGTCACTTCGGTGCCCGCGGCCCTAAATCTGGCGACCTGTTCGTCGGTGAACGGAAAATGCACGAACTGGACCGAGCTGGCTTTGCCGTCCGCCGTCGTCCGGTCAAGATCGGCTTCCGGCACACCGGTCACGGTCTCCCCAGCGAACTTCAGGAACACGGTTTCCTCGATCCCACCGATCTTTGACAACACCATCTTGCGCCGGACCGGGTCATCGATCTCGAACATGATGGTTGTGACCAGCTCACGGCCATTGGGAATCAGCGGGTTATAGGCGCTCAGTTCATCGGGAATCTGTGCTTCCCCGCCGCGTTCGATGAACAGCATCTCGTGAATCTGATGCCACATGGTGTCATAGGATTCAAAATAGGCGGTCGCATGGGGGCCAACATCGACGCGCCGATCTTTCTTCCGGGCGACGAGTTCGGCCCGGCGTTCCTTGCGATTGGCGGCATAGGTGTCCATGTCGAGAATGTCGTCACGGTTAATTTCGTGCTTGGCGGACATGGTGTCCTGCTCCATTTCTGGGTTGAGAATACGTTCAGGCTGAAATTTCGGGCGCGAGACCATAAGCCATCGCGAAGAGTTCCACCGGGTGATAACTGCGGGCCGGTGCGGCCTCGCCCTCACCAAGCTGTCGTTCAATACCCTGAAGAATGTGGTCTGCCGCCAGCGGACATTCCGAAGCCACAAAACGCGACCCCAGATCCTTCGCCTGACGCGCCACCGGGCGGCCCACCTTGATAGCGGTTTCGAAATACTCTTCCATCACACCCCACGAGCCACCATGGCCCGAGCAGCGCTCAATGACCTTGAGATCGGCGTCCGGGATCAAACGCAGCATTTCCGCGGCTTTCTGGCCCATGTTCTGAGCTCGCGCATGGCAGGCCAGATGCAACGCCACCGGCTCGGGCAAGGCTGACAAGCCGTCCACAAGCCCTTCCTTCTTCGCGATATCAACGATGTATTCCGTGATATCCCGGGTGGCACCGGCCAGCGCGGCCACGTCTTCATCATCGGGCACGATCAGCGGCCACTCAAATTTCATCATCAGGGCACAAGACGGGGTCAGGGCAATAATATCCCGGCCCGCATCGACCTGGGGCCGAAAGGCTTTCGCCACAATCTTCGCGTAGTCGGCGACCTCTTCCATCATGCCCTGCTCCAGCTGCGGCATACCGCAGCAATGGGGATGGAGGGCTGTGGTCGTGACACCATTTTTGGCCAGAATGCGCTGCGCCAGCACACCGGTGTCAGGCTTGTTGTAGTTCACAAAGCATGTGGCATAGAGCACGGCTTCGCGGCCATGGGCCGGCGCGTTCGTGTTGATTTCCGGCGGGCGGTTTGTCGCCTGCGCGACAAATGTTTCCGAGGTCGGCACGTATTTCGGCAAATCGGCTTCGCGGTGAATGCCTGCGACCTTTTCCATCACCGGGCGGGTCAGCTTGTTGCCACGGTCCGAAGCCCAGTTCGCCATGCCCGACATTTTGCCGGCCAGTCGCCCGTTGCGATCAGTCTGGATGAGCTGCTTTTCATTCCACGGCACGCCGTCTTTCCGGGATTCCACCGCCCGGTAGCGAAGCATCAGATGTGGGAAATCGAGATTGAATTCATGGGGCGGCACATAAGGGCACTTCGTCATGAAACACATGTCGCAGAGCGTGCAGGCATCCACGACAGGTTTGAAGTCCGCGCTCTCGACCGTATCGAGCTCGCCGCTTTCAGACTCATCAATCAGGTCAAAGAGTTTGGGGAAGGAATCACACAGATTGAAGCAGCGACGACAGCCGTGACAGATATCAAAGACCCGTCGCAACTCTTCATCCAGCTGGGCTTCATCAAAAAAGTCGGTCTCGCGCCATTCGATCGGATGGCGGGTCGGCGCGTCGAGACTTCCCTCGCGCGGCGCGGTTCCATTCGTGTCACTCATGATGCCCTCCAGCCTTGCAACAAAACTGTGTCATATCTCTAGCGTTAACCGCGCAGATGGTTCGCGCGCGGTTCTGAGAATCGTGCAAATTGTTGAAAGAACGGGGCCGCCGGCATGACGCTGACAGCCCCGAACAAAATCAATCGAGCTCGTCGAGCGCTTTCTGGAAGCGACCCGCATGGCTCTTCTCGGCTTTGGCGAGAGTCTCGAACCAGTCGGCGATCTCATCGAAGCCTTCATCGCGCGCGGTGCGCGCCATGCCCGGATACATATCCGTGTATTCGTGGGTTTCACCGGCAACGGCCGCAGCCAGATTGGCCGAGGTGGCGCCGATCGGCAGACCCGTGGCCGGATCACCGCTTTCCTCGAGGAATTCGAGATGCCCGTGCGCATGGCCGGTCTCACCTTCGGCGGTCGAGCGGAACACGGAGGCAACGTCGTTGTAGCCTTCCACATCAGCCTTCTGAGCGAAATAGAGGTAGCGACGGTTGGCCTGGCTTTCGCCGGCAAACGCGTCTTTCAGATTGTCTTCGGTTTTGGTTCCTTTAAGAGCCATCACACATCTCCTCTAATGGTGGCCGTTTTCGGCCTTTGGTCAGTTTCAGGTTCGAATATTCGGCGGCGGCGCCAGAAGGGGCCGCGTCGGAATTTGCGATAAAGCCACTATGGGCTGCCAACAGGCGCATGTCAACAGTCTAGAACTATTCCAAACAACAAAATATGCAATTGTTGTTAACAGGTTAATGAGAATTATTCTCAGTTGTACGACGGAGCCGCACGATCACGTCCACCCGGGCCACTTCTGCGTCCGCGGGGGCTTCGGGCATCGCTGCCAGGGCGATGGCGTCGCGGGGGATATCCTTCAGGGACCCATCATCTTCATAGAAGAAATGGTGGTGATCCTCGACATTGGTGTCGAAATAGGACCGCCCCGGGGCCACCACGACTTCGCGCAGCAGGCCGGCCTCGGTGAACTGATTGAGGGTGTTGTAGACTGTCGCCAGGGACACTTTAACCCCGTGGCCACCGGCCTCGTTGTGCAGCTGCTCCGCCGTCA
>JABJAG010000041.1 GCA_018666195.1 Alphaproteobacteria bacterium | reverse complement strand
GCACAGATCAATGACGTCTATGTGGATGAAAACCGGATCGTCTATTGCGTCGACCGGCATGCGGGCGGGCTCTACTGCCTCGAACTCAACATCTAGCCGTTACCCGCGCAGTCCCGACAGGGCGCTGCGCACAAACGGATGCCGCGGAGCGGCGACATCGCGCCAGTATTGGTCGATGTCGCCGCCGAGTGCGGCCAGGAACGCCGCAGCCGGCGCTGCAAGTTCCCCATCACCCAACGTAAGTGACCGCAAGGTCTCCGGCGCGCCGCCCGGCGCAAACCTTAGCGCCACTGGGCCATCAGCCAGCCACAGCAACACGGGCACCTGGTGCTGCTGGCCCTCAAATTCGAACACCGCATTCGAGAGTGGTCGATACGCGGCGTAGCACCATGCGCGATGGGACGTCGCTGGATCGAGACCGGCGATCGGTGCCAGTTCTCCCGCATGCAGGTCAGCCACCTCAGCCACTGCGTCGAAGTAACGTCCCATCCATCGCCGCAGCCGGATATCGAAGACCGGGCACAGGCTCAGATGCAGGGTTTTGAGGAATTCCAGGCAATCCACGGGATCGGCAACGCTCGCGGGCTCGGGCGGCCGAAACAGCGGGTACGCCTCGCCGGTCAGCCGCAGCGCACGGCCGGGCTGCACATCAATCGTGTTGCTGCCGTCATAGGAAATTGTCACGCAATCAGTCATTGTTCGACAACAAAACGCTTTTCAGACCGAAGCGCAAATCCGAAAATGGCACGACGCCGACAAATCGGAACCAAGGGGAAATAATCACATGCAAAAGCTGATCATCAATGTGTTTCCAGGCGCCATCAACCTGCCACTCTGGGCCGGCGCCGCCCACGGGATGTTCGCCCAACGGGATATCGAAATCGAGCTGGTGATGACCCCCAATTCCGTCGAACAGCTGACCGGGCTGGCCGCCGGCAAGTTCGACATCGCCATGACCGCCATCGACAACATCGTCGCCTATCGCGAAAAACAGGGCGAAGTTCCGGCCGACGGGGACACGGATTTCTTTGCATTCATGGGGTCCGACGACGCCTTCCTGCGCCTTGTGGTGCAGCCCGACATTCAGAGTTTCGAGGATCTGCGCGGCAATATCCTGACCGTCGATGCGATGACCACCGGCTTTGCCTTTGTGCTGCGCCGCATGCTCGCCCTCAACGGGATCCGCGAAGACGAGATCGAGTGGATGTCGACCGGCGGCGTGCTGCAGCGCTGGCAGGAAATGATGGAACACCCCGAACAGAAGGGGACATTGCAGGTCACCCCCTTCGAGGTTCTTGGCGCGTCCAAAGGCCACCACATTCTGGCCCGTGCCTCGGATGTGCTCGACAGTTATCAGGGCCTCGTGGGTGGCGCGCGCATCGCCTGGGCCGAGGAGAATGCCGAAACGCTCTCCGGCTTTATTGCCGCCTATCTGGAGGCCGTGAACTGGTGCTTCGGTGCAGAAAATCGCGCCGAATCACTCGACCTGATCACCGCCAACATGCCGCAAATGTCACGTGACGTGGCCGATGCCGCCTGCAATGTGTTCCTGGATACCGAGACCGGATTCCAGCGCGATGGCAGCTTCGATATGCCTGGAATTGCCACAGTGCTCGACCTGCGCGCCGAGTTTGGCCCGGCGCCCGACGATCTGCACGGGCCCGAGCACTACATCGATACCCGATACCTCGATGCTGCGAAAACCCGCTAGAGCGGAAACCGCATCAACAGCAGCAGCGCACCGACCACGGCGACGTTCGAGAACAGAATCGACAAATGCATGTGACGGCGCAGCGGGTCGTCCATGGTCCAGAAGCGATGAAAAATCGCGCTCGCCAGCAAGGTAAACACGATCAGGATGATCGCACCGATATTGGTGTGCCAGTCGAGCGTCACCATCACCCCGCCCACCGCCTGCAGCACAAACCCGGCCCACAGGCTGACCATCGGCATCGGGACCCCCATCGCCGCCATACGGTCCGCATGCTGTCTGACTTTGGTGGTTGCATTGATCGCCAGAGTGCCGACGAACAAGGTGGCGACCATCAACTGCGCGATGATTTCCAGGGTGGTGTGGTTTTCATAAAACATGGATTCAGATCAGTCTTGCTGCAGGTTCGAGACCAAGCGCAACGCGGCCATAGGTTGTCCCCGCAATATCCCAGCTGAGGGCGAGATGCCCGCTCATGGCGTGGATGTCACGGAATTTTCGCTGGGCCACATTGTCGAGAAAAATGCCCTGTCCGCCGACAGCCGTGAACAGGCGATCCACCGCCTGTCGGCACAGGCGCACCACATAGGCATGATCGCGACGATTGCGTGAGCGCTCAGCAAGCGTGATCTCAAACCCCGCTTCCATCGCCGCCATCGCTTCGCCCGTATCGCGCATCATCAGCAAACGCGCGCTATCGATTTCCGCTGCAGACTCCGCAATGTGCAATTGCAGGCTTTGATACTCGGCGATGGGGACACCGCGTGAGGCGCGTGTCGACATGTCCTCGACCACCAGCGCCAACAGGCTTTCTGCAATCCCCAGCGACGGGGTAACCAGCAGGAACGGCACGCAGGGCGGATGGGGCAAACGATAAAGTGCGGGGGCATTTTCCTGACCGCGAAGCTTTCCGCCCGCTGCCGCCAGACGCCCGGGCAATGTCCGATGGGTCGGCACGAATGCATCGGTGACCGAGATGGTTTTGCTACCAGTTCCCGCCAATCCCATCACCCGCCAATCATCGGTGATTATCACGTCCGCGCGGGGCACCAGACAATAATTCGGCTCAGCTTCACCCTCCGCGCCGCTTGGCAGAAACGTCACCACGATCAGCCAGTCCGCGTGGTCGCAGCCACTCGACCAGCCCCAACTGCCGGTCACCCGCCAGCCGCCATCAACCGGTTCGGCCTTGCCGGATGGTGTGAATCCAGCAGACACCAGACTGTCGGGTGTCGCACCCCAGACATCATCTGCAGCCCCTGGGTCAAACATGCCAACCAAAATCTGATGATCGGTGTAGACCCCCGTGACCCACCCGGTCGACGAACAACCCCCGGACAGGGTTGCAACAATATCGCAAGCCTCGTCGAGCGGCGTTTCAAACCCGCCCAGCCGGGCCGGCTGGCAGATGCGATGCAGGCCGGCAGATTTGAGATCGGCAATCGTTTCGTCCGAGATCCGGCGCTGAGCTTCGGTTTCCGCCGCCCGGGCAATCAGGCTGGGCAGCAGGGATTCGGCACGGGACTTCAGATCAGATGTGATGGCGGCAGCTTTGGTCATGAAATATTCCTCAGCCCCAGTGAACGGGGCAGACACCATCGGGTCAAGTGCATTGGTGTGCGCCACAGGTTGGACTAGACTTCACACAACACCGGGGAGGATCAGCCATGGACGGATCAACACCACAAGCCAGTACAGACGCGCAAGATGACACGCCTGTCGCCCGCGCGCGATATTACAGCCCTGCCAACATCTTCAAGGTGGAACGCCCGGCGATTCCCCAGCATATCTTTGCCGATGAACGGGACACCGCCATGGCATCGGCCACACCGACCAGCTGGATCCCCCTCGATATCGGCGCGCAGATCGGCCTGTCTGAGCCTGCCACCACGCCCCTGATGCTGGCGAAATACGCCCGCATTTGTGCCAAAGAGACCCTGACCGGAACGTTCCGGGCCAGCGGTGAATTCTACTATGTGATTCAGGGCACAGGCCGGGCGCGCAAGGGGGCAGAGACTCTCGACTGGCAAACCGGTGATGTTTTCTCGCTGCCCGGTGGTGGTGAGACCGTCCTGACGGCTGGCGACAATGATGCTGTGCTGTTGTTGGTGACCAACGAACCGGAACTGGCTTTCCACGGATTGGCGGCCCCGGCGCCCGAAAACGCACCGACTCAGGCTGTGCGGTACCCGTTGGCCGATATCGTCGGGCAGATGCAAGCCGTCCGCGAATCTCACAAGGCGGACCCGAATGCCTCCGGGATGGCGCTGCACCTGACCAGCGAGAAAGATGGCAATTCGGATGCCGCACATCCCACCATCAAACTGGCGATGAACTCTCTCGATGCCGGCAAGGTCCAACGCCCGCATCGGCACAATTCGGTGGCCCTGACTCTGCCAATTCAGTCCGAGGGTGTGTATTCCGTGATCGAGGGCAATCGCCTCAACTGGCAGCAATACGCGCTGATGATCACGCCACCGGCTGAACTTCACGAACACCACAATGAAGGCGAAGAAATGATGCTCAGCCTCGTTGTTCAGGATGGCGGGCTCTATTTCCGCGCCCGCACCATCGGTTTCAGTTTCGACTAACCCCAGATTTCAGGAACACAGAACATGTCCATTTCGATTTACGCGATTTCCGTCCCGGCCTATCACCAGATGCTCAGCAGCCTTGATGTCGTACTCGGGCGCGCAGCGGAATTCGCCAACGAATCCGGCCTCGACGAAGGTGAGTTCATGGGCCGTCGGTTTGCACCCGACATGCTGACCCTGGCCGAGCAGATCCGTCAGGCCTGCGTGCATTCCACACTCGCGGTCGCACGCCTTGCCGACATCGCACCGCCTGAAATCAACATGGATCCGGACGGAGACATCGCCAGTGCCCAAGCGAGAATTGCGGCAACCCTGGGGTTTTTCGCCAGCGTGTCAGCCGACCAGATGGAAGGGGACCCGGCCCGGGACGTGCAAGTGAAAACCCGTCTGGGCGAACTCACTTTCGGCGCTCTGGAGCATCTGGTGCACTTCGCCAATCCCCAGGTCTTCTTCCACGTGACGACAGCCTATGATCTGCTCCGCGCCGAGGGCGTTCAGATTGGCAAGATCGATTTCATGGGCAAACCGATGCAGGACAAGGTCGCGGCCCTGAAACAGGCCTGAGGCTCTCCTGACGGTCTAGCGCCCGCGCAAAACCCGGTCATACATCGCGAAGACCTGCTCCCAGTCGCGATAGGCAGCATGCTTGTCATAGACGTCCCGATCCGGGATCGCATAGCCGTGTGCGACGCCTTCGTGGAGGGTGTCGAAATAGGTTGCCGGCTGGCCGTTGAAGGCCGCCCTGACCCCGGCAATAACCTCGGGCGGCGTGTAGTGATCCTCGCCCCCAAACCCGCAGTAATATTCGCCGCGGATTTTTCCCGCCTCGCGGTGGGGTGAGTCCGGGCCCTCGACCACCAGCCGGGTGGGATGCAGGCCCGCCGTGGCCTGAAACAGGTCCGGATAGGCGGCTGCGACCCGCAGCACATGTCGCCCACCCATGCAGTAGCCAATGGAGCCCACAGGGCCGGGACGGATCGCATCTTCCTCAGCCAATCGTGCCATCAACGCGCCGGTATCGGCCACAGCCATGGCATCACTCAGATGCAGCCTGAACTCCTGGATTTTCTGTTGCTCGTCTTCGGGCAGATCCTTGAGCGAAATTGTGCTGCCATCGGGCTGGCGATAATCAAAAAACACTTCGCCTTTTCGGTAGTAGAGATTCGGCAGGGCAACGGCGTAACCCACCGATGCGATGTGTCGGGCAATGTCGAACAACTGCTCGCGAATGCCCCAGACATCCATGAACAGCACCACCGGTGGGAACGGCCCCCCTTCTTCGGGATGCACCAGAAATGTTTTCATCGTGCCGTCGGCGGTTTCGACCGAGATAGTCTGTTCGTGCATGGCACCCTCGCGTTGCTGTTCATGTATTACGAAATCTGATTTCACTAGGTTACGGGCTGTCCGGCAAGTGAGCCAGCCCGCTCTCGCACACAGGAGTATTTCCCATGCGTACTGAACTCATATCCATCGAGACAAACACGGCCCCGCTGGATGGCGCATGGCATCTTCCCGATGAAGGGCCGAACGTGGGGGCGGTTATGCTGTGCCACGGCAACACCATGAACTTTTATGTCGGCGCGCCACGCTTCCTGCCGGACTCTCTCACCTCACTCGGGTTTGCCTGTCTTGCGTTCAACCGGCGTGGCCACGACATCCTGAGTGTTCGTGACAGCCGCGCAGCCGAAGGCGCCGCATTTCAAACAACCGCCGAAGCCATCGCCGACAATGAGTACGCAGCCGGTTGGCTCCGCGAAAAAGGATATGACGCACCGGTCGTCATTGGCCACAGCAATGGCGGGTTTCTGGGCGTTCAGCATGTGGCGCAGCATCCCGAAACCCCAGCCATGGTGCTGCTTTCTGCGCATGCGGGAAGTTCAACAGCACAAACCCTTGCGATGAAAACCGGACTTCTTGGTGGCGAACGCACCCCCGAGTTGCGCGCCCAGGCCAAAGCCATGATCGCCGAAGGCCGCGGGGCGGAGCTGATGCTGTTGCCCGGCTGGTGGTATGTCGCGTCAGCGGAATCCTACTATGACCGGCTGACGACAATGCCGAGTACCGTGGATACGGCCCCCCAAATCAGTTGTCCGACGCTCTACATCCGTGGTGATCAGGAATCGCGCGAATCCTATCCCGCTGAAGAATTTGCGGCGGGCAGCAACGGACCCTGCGATGTGGTCATCGTCGAGAATTGCGATCATTTCTACAAAGGGCGCGAGGATGCCATCATTGATCTCGTCGGCCCGTGGCTGAAGAAAACGCTTCTGGACTAAACATCGGGTCAATAATCGGGCCGATATAAATCGCCCAGGCCCGCACCAATCCCAAAATAGAAAAAGGCCCGGCTGCGTACCAGCCGGGCCTTCGTCTATTGGAGCGGGAAACGAGATTCGAACTCGCGACCCTCACGTTGGCAACGTGATGCTCTACCACTGAGCTATTCCCGCGTCTTGAGGCCGGACATAACCGCAACCGGCCCATGATTTCAAGAGGGGAAGTGACAATTCCGTTCAGAGAATAAAAACGCTATATCCCAGACATGGAAAAACAGCATGAAATCGAGGCCCCCTTGCTGGCCCGCCTGGCCGATCTGGGGATCGAAATCGTCCTGCATCGCCACCCGGCGCTGCATACGGTGGAGGAATCACAGGACCTGCGCGGCACGATGCCCGGCAGCCACATCAAAAACCTGTTCTTGCGGGACAAAAAGCGCAATCAGTGGCTTGTCACCGTCCCCGAGGACGCCAAGGTCGACCTGAAGGCGCTGCGCCATGTCCTGGGTGCCAGTGGAAATCTGAGTTTTGGCAGTGCAGAACTGCTGGAATCCTCGCTGGGGGTCCAGCCCGGCTCCGTGACGCCTTTTGCCGTGATGAATGATGCTGATTGTATGGTGACCATGGTTTTGGCGAATGACGTGCTGACAAACAGTCCGGTGAACGCCCATCCGCTTCACAACGAGGCGACAGTGGCCATTGCGCGAGAGGATCTGGTGGGGTTTCTCAACGCCTGTAAACACCCGCCCCGGCTGATCGATCTGCCCTGATCATCAATCCGGAGGACCCGAACCGCACTCGGGGGTTGATACCCTGACCGCAAGGCTCCATCTTCTGGCCAACAATCAAAGAATCTGCACGACAACGAGTGAACGCCATGGATCCCATCGCCACCGACGCCAACCTTGCCCCAGCCGGCGCACCCGGCAACGCCGCCCTGATCAAGGACAGTGACCAGAACGGCTTCGTCGCAGACGTTCTCGAAGCTTCGCGCGAGATACCGGTCATTGTTGATTTCTGGGCCACCTGGTGCGGCCCCTGCAAAACTCTGGGACCGATCATCGAAAAGGTTGTCCAGAATGCCGGTGGTGCTGTCCGGCTGGTCAAAATCGACGTGGACAAAGCCCCGGACATTTCCGCGCAGTTACAGATTCAGTCGATCCCCACGGTTTACGCCTTCAAAAACGGCCAGCCGGTCGATGGCTTTCAGGGGGCCTTGCCCGAAAGTCAGGTGCAGGCCTGGGTTGATAAGCTGATCAAAGAGCATGGCGGGGTCGTTGATGCGGGCCCGGACCCGATCGAAGAAGCCCTGGATGCTGCCGAAGCCGCCATGGCCGAAGGGGATATCGCAAACGCAGGTACGGTTTTCGCGCAGGTTCTCAATCAGGACGCGGAGAACAGCCGCGCGCTTGCCGGCCTGATACGCGCCTATCTCGCCGCCGGGCAGAACGACAAGGCCCGGGAAATTGCCAATCAGGCAAGCCCGGAGGCCCTGAAGTCCGATGATCTGAGTGGGGCCATTTCGGCGCTGGAACTGGCCGAAGCCGGGAGCGCCGTCGCGGGTGAAATCGACGGACTGCGCGCCAAGGTCGAAAGCGACCCGAACGACCACCAGGCACGCTTTGACTATGCGGTCGCGGCCTTTGCCAGCAATGATGCTGAAGGTGCCATTGAGGCCTTGGTGGAAATCATCCGGCGCAAGCGCGACTGGAACGAGGACGCGGCACGAACCGAGCTGCTGAAAATCTTTGAAGCACTCGGCCCGACAGACCCTCTCACCAATGCTGGTCGTCGCAAGCTCTCCTCTGTTCTGTTCTCGTGACCGGCGACGCGGCAGCAAGGGCCCTTCCCGGAGAGCTGCCGCTCTTCCCGCTCAACGGTGTGCTGTTGCTGCCGCGCGGAACCCTTCCGCTCAACGTGTTCGAACCACGCTATCTGGCGATGGTGGATGCAGCCCTGGCCGGCGACCGGATGATGGGAATCGTCCAGCCCGCAGCTGACGGCGTGAACGGGCTGAGTGCGCCCGACGGCACCAATCTCTATCGCACCGGCTGCGTCGGCCGGATCCGGGTGTTCGAGGAAACCGATGACGGCCGCTACATGATCGAACTCCGCGGGTTGTCCCGGTTCGACATTGTCGACGAGCTGGAGATGCGTGACGGTTATCGACGGATACAACCCGACTACACCCGGTTCACGGCGGATTTGTTGCCCAGCCCGGAAATTCCCATCGAGCGCGATCGGTTGCTCACCAGCCTGAAGGGCTATTTCGAGCTGCAGAATATTTCCGCGGACTGGGACGCTCTGGTCAAAACACCCGATGAACGGCTGATTACCACCCTCGCCATGGTCTGCCCGTTCGACCCGGCGGAAAAACAGGTTCTGCTTGAAAGCCCCGACATCGCCCAACAATGCAAAATGCTGATCGGGTTTATCGAATCCACGCTGCGTGCCGACAATGACAACGGCAACCCCGCACTGAACTGAGGACAAGAAACCATGGCGCCAAATGATGCCACCACCGTCGACCCCAAACTGCTTGAAATTCTGGTCTGCCCCCTGACCAAGGGCCCGCTGGACTACGATGCCACAGCGCAGGAGCTGATCAGCAAACAGGCTGGTCTGGCCTACCCGATCCGCGATGGCATTCCGATCATGCTGGCCGAAGAAGCCCGCGAACTGGGTGACGACAGCGCGTGAACGAGACAAGCTTTCAAGCCACCGAGATTCGGTACAGCAGGAACAACAAGTCACTGACCGTTGCCTTCGATGACGGTGAAAGTTTCGTGCTGCCTGCCGAATATCTGCGGGTCTACAGCCCGTCTGCTGAAGTGCGCGGCCATGGCGCTGACGAGCGGAAAATTCTTGCCGGACGCTCCCATGTGGGAATCATGAAGATTGAGCCCGTCGGCAATTATGCTGTGCAGATCCAATTTGACGACCTGCACGATACCGGCCTCTTCAGCTGGGCCTATCTGCGCGAGATGGGTGAGAAGCACGCCGATTGGTGGGCGCAATATCTCAAGGACCTGGAAGACCGCGGCCTGTCGCGCGAGCCCTAAAGCGCTTCGCCGCGCACCAGTCGCGGCAGGTCACCGACGACGCCCATCGCATGACGCATGAAGAATTTGCGCAGCGGTGGCGCGGCATTCACAGCCGCCAGGCCCAGGTCACGGACCGCGCGCACCGGGGCCAAATCATTGGAAAACAATCGTGTTAATCCATCGGTGGTCACCGTCAACATCATGTTGTCGGCCCGGCGCCAGCGTTCGTAGTCCGAAAGAATATCAGGGTCACCAATATCGCGACCCAGCCGACGAGCATCAACGACAAGCTCCGCCAGTGCGGCCACATCGCGAATGCCCATGTTCAGGCCCTGTCCGGCGATTGGATGGATGGCGTGGGCTGCGTCTCCGACCAGGGCGAGGCGCTGGTCGGTGTAACGAATGGCGTGGCTCAAACCCAACGGGTGAACCCAGCGTGGACTGGCCAGCGCGATCTGGCCGAGAAAGCCACCAACACAACGCCCAAGGGCTTCGGTAAACCCGGCATCGTCCATATCCCGGATGGCCGGCACCAGATCATTGGATTCACTCCATACCACGGAGGACTGATGGCGTAATCCGTTTACCGGTTCCGCCAAATCGGTCATCGGCAACAACGCGAACGGCCCGCCGGGCAAAAACCGCTCATGGGCGATGTTCTGGTGGGAACGTTCGTGGGCCAGCGCACATACGAAGCTCGACTGATCGTAGCGCCACTCGGTCACCGGGATGCCCGCAGCTTTGCGCAACGCCGAATTCCGTCCGTCACACGCAAACACAACCCGGGCGCGCAACACCTCACTGTTTTCAAGCCGGACCGTGATACCGCTTTCACCGCGCTCAATCTCGGCAATTTCCGACGGGGCGATAAGCTGCAGATTGGTGCGGGATTCGGCGCGATGATACAGCGCCTGCCGGATCAACCGGTTTTCGATGATGTGACCCAGGGGGTCATCGCCAGCTTCCCGGTGATCAAAATGCAGGAACATAAGCGAATCATTGTCGCTCACCCGGATTGTCTCGATCGGACAGGCATGCACACCAATGCCATCCCACAAACCGATACCCCGCAAGACACGCGCGCTGCCTGCTGCAATCGCCGTGGTGCGGCCATCATGACTGGCGGTTTGCAGCATGCCCGGGTCGGCACGGTCAATCACGGCGACCTCAATCCCGGCAGACGCCAGCGCATGGGCGAGGGTCATTCCCGCCATGCCAGCGCCAACAACGACCGCTTCGACGGTCTGGGTTTGCGGGTTCACCTTGCTCATGGACGAAAGATTGCGCGACGCACTGTGTATGTCCATGCGGCAGATACGCCCAAACAATCTTCCTAAACAACCTGCCCAAAAAATAGACAAGAAAATCTCAATGGTCAAATTATAGGCAAATTGTAACCGCATATATTCGCCAGACTCAATTTTTATTCAGTAATAACAATCTCTTATGTGGCTCCCATGACTGGCACAGGAATTGAAATGTAAGTGCCGATGATCCGCACCCGAATGGTCGGTTGCGGCCTCTGGCTCGCGAAAAGGGGACTTACATGAAGCTGGTCATGGCGGTGATCAAACCGTTCAAACTCGATGAGGTGCGTGAAGCACTGACTGAACTCGGTGTTCAGGGGCTGACCGTCACTGAGGTCAAAGGCTACGGACGCCAAAAAGGACAAACCGAAATTTATCGCGGCGCAGAATACGCCGTGAGTTTTCTACCGAAGGTGAAAATCGAGGTCGTCGTGGACGATGACCAGACCGATTCCGTTGTCGAAATGATCGCCAAGGCTGCCAACACCGGCCGGATCGGCGATGGGAAAATTTTCGTCGTGGAGGTGCAAAGCGCAATGCGGATTCGCACTGGCGAAACCGGCGCCGAAGCGATTTAGGCTAAAGGAGTTATTCGAAAATGTTTCGTACTACCAAGAAAGCAATTGTCGGCCTGATGGCCGCAGCGGTGGCCATGCTCGCCGCTGTGCCGGCTATGGCGGCGGTCGATGCTGAGACCGCCTACGTCTTCAACACCTTCTCGTTCCTGTTCAATGGCGCGCTGGTGATGTGGATGGCCGCCGGGTTCGCCATGCTCGAATCGGGCCTGGTCCGTTCCAAGAATACAGCCACCATCTGCCTCAAGAACATCGCGCTCTATTCGATCGCAGGCATCATGTTCTACATCGTGGGCTACAGCCTGATGTACACCGATGTCAGCGGCTATATCGGCTCCCTGTCCTTTTTCTACAACCCGAGCGAGGCCGAACTGACCCTGCTGGGTGCCGAGGAAGCGACTGATGCCATGGTTGGCGCAGTGGTCGAGGGCGGCTACTCGGTGGCGTCCGACTGGTTCTTCCAGATGGTCTTTGTCGCCACAGCAGCATCCATCGTGTCCGGCACACTGGCCGAGCGCATCAAGCTATGGCCGTTCCTGATCTTCGTGATCGTGCTGACCGCGTTCATTTACCCGATTCAGGGCTCCTGGACCTGGGGTGGCGGCTGGTTGGCCGAGATGGGCTTCTCGGACTTCGCCGGCTCGACGATTGTTCACTCCGTCGGCGGCTGGGCCGCGCTCACCGGGGCTTTGATCCTTGGTGCACGTAAGGGGAAATACGGTCCTGACGGCCGTGTGAACCCGAT
>JABJAG010000040.1 GCA_018666195.1 Alphaproteobacteria bacterium | reverse complement strand
TTCCTCGTAGAGTGCGTCAAAGCTGTCCTTGAGATAGGTGAAAAACTGGTCGCCGGAATTGAACCCTTGCGGCGTGGCAAAGCGCATATCGTTTGCATCCAGCGTATAGGGGACAACGAGTAGCGGGTCGTGTTCGGACAGATGCCAATAGGGCAAATCGTCGGCGTAGCTGTCGGCAATGTAGTCGAAGCCGCCGACCTCGGCGATCAGGTCCATGGTGTTGGCGGTGCAACGACCGGTGTACCACCCCTGTGGACGAGCGCCGGTGACATCAGTGTGAATCTGGATGGATTCGGCGATCAGGTCGCGTTCTTCGTTTGGGGTGAAGTCTTTCCACTCGATCCATTTGTGGGCATGGCTGGCGACTTCCCAGCCGGCATCCTGCATCGCGCGGAGCTGACCGGGTGAGCGTTCGAGTGCCGTGCCAATGGCATAGACGGTGACCGGAATATCGGCAGCGGTAAAAGCTCGGTGGAGCCGCCAGAACCCGGCGCGAGCTCCGTATTCGTAGACTGACTCCATGCTCCAGTGCCGCAAACCCGGCCAGGGCTGCGCGCCCACGACTTCCGAAAGAAAGGCTTCGGACGCCTCGTCACCATGCAGGATCGAGTTTTCTCCACCCTCTTCGTAATTGATGACGAATTGCACAGCGATTTTCGCGCCGCCCGGCCACTGAGGGTCAGGCGGATTGGCACCATGGCCATGCAGGTCACGTGGATAACGATTCAGAACAGATCCCCCTCAAAGCACTTCAATCAACGTATAATGGAAAACAATGAGGTCGATTTTCAAAAAAATGAAGAAAGATATGATTGATTATCAATCTTTCGCTTCGGATAAATCTCCTCATGATAGCAAAACCGGTGCTGCATACCGGATCAGGAGGTTTTCATGAGTGCTGACGGCGGATATCTAACCACCCATGTTCTGGACACAGCTCAGGGGCGCCCGGCTGAAAACCTCCAGATTGATCTCTATCGGCTCGATGGTGAGTCGCGGCAACATTTGACCACATTGGCCACGAATGACGATGGCCGCACGGATGCCCCGATCCTGCCGTCAGACCAGTTTGCCACGGGAGAATATGAGCTGGTGTTTCATGCCGGCGCCTATCTCCGGGTTTCAGGCGGGATCAGTGATACCGATAAATTTCTCGATGCGATTCCGATCCGGTTCACGATGACGGAAGCAAATTCCCACTATCATGTACCGCTGCTGCTATCACCCTATGGCTACTCGACCTATCGCGGCAGCTGATAGGCGGCAGCACTCTCTTTCAGTTTTTCCCGGCAGCGGGTGATCATGAAGTCGATGAAGAGTTCAATCTTCGGGTCCTGATAACGCTTGTGCGGATACAGGCAGGAGAGAGCGGCTGGTGTCGGAGGCGACTGTGTTGCAACCGGGATCAGGGCACCGGATTTTAAATGTTCAGCAATTTCGAAGACCGGTTTGTTGGCGATCCCGCGTCCATCCAGCGCCCAGTCCGTGAGGACGTCACCGTCGTCAGATTCGAATGGACCGGTGACATTGAATTTTCGGGGGCCGTCCGTGGTCATCAGTGTCCAGTCCTGATCTGCGTCTCCGGGGAAACGCAATAGAAGACAATCATGGCCATCGGTGATCAGATCCTCGCCGTTTCGGGGAGTGCCGCGCTGGCTGACATAATCCGGTGAAGCGCAGAGCACCCTGGGGCATTCAGCAATGTTCTGAAGCCGCAAGGCAGAATCCCGCAACGTGCCGAGATGGAATGCGACATCAATGCCTTCTTTGGTGATGTCCACATTCCGGTCAGACATGCGCAGGCGAACATTGATCTCGGGAAACTCGTCCTTGAAGGCAGGAACGTTGGGCGCGATGAAGCGCTTTCCCACACCCAGTGGCGCAGCGACATAGATGGAGCCGCGTGGATAGTTGGCAATCGTTGCGACAGCGGCTTCGGCCTCTTCTATCGCCTGCAGAATCTTGATGGCGCCTTCGTAATAGGCCTGACCGTGTTCGGTCGTGTGGATGCGCCGGGTTGTCCGGTTGAACAGACGCACGCCGAGATGCTTTTCGAGCTTGGCAATCCGGCTGGATGCGACTGCTGGCGAGACGCGCTGATCCCGGGCCGCTTCTGACATGCTGCCAAGCTCGTAGACGCGGACAAACATGCGTATATTTTCAACGTGTGGCATCGTGCACTACTTATTGGATATTGTTGAAAGTCTTAGCGTATTTTCACTGTTTCGAACAAAGAACCTTTTGTACAAGCTGCGCGTGTTTAACGGGGGAAGTTATGGATCCAGCAATTTTCATGGATTGGATGTCGTTCGCGGCGCGGTGGTTACACGTTGTGACCGGCATCGCGTGGATCGGATCCTCTTTCTATTTTATCGCGCTTGATCTTGGTCTGCGGAAATCTCCGGACCTGCCGGAAGGCGTCTATGGAGAAGAGTGGCAGGTCCATGGCGGCGGCTTCTATCACGTCCGTAAATTTCTGGTGGCGCCAGCCGAAATGCCCGAGCATCTCATCTGGTTCAAATGGGAAGCTTATTCGGCATGGTTGTCCGGCTTCGTCCTTATGGTCATCGTCTACTATCTGGGCGCCGAGCTTTTCCTGGTTGATCCCGATGTGATGGATCTGTCGCCGTCGGTTGCGATCCTTATTTCACTGGGTTCGATCGCCTTTGGCTGGATTGCCTATGACCTGATCTGCAAGAGCAAGTTCGGAGACGACAACACCCGGTTGATGTTGTTCCTCTATGTCTTGCTGGTTGCGATGGCCTGGGGATACACGCAGGTGTTTTCCGGTCGTGCCGCGTTCCTGCATCTGGGCGCCTTCACCGCTACGATCATGTCAGCCAACGTCTTTTTTGCAATCATTCCCAATCAGCGGATTGTGGTTGCTGACCTCAAGGCAGGTCGTGTTCCTGACCCCAAGCACGGCATCATTGGCAAGCAGCGATCGGTACATAACAATTACCTGACCCTGCCTGTTATTTTCCTGATGCTGTCGAACCACTATCCGTTGGCTTTTGCCACCGAATACAACTGGGTCATTGCCAGCCTTGTTTTCCTGATGGGTGTCACCATCCGGCACTATTTCAATTCCATGCATGCCGGGAACAAGCATCCGGTTTGGGCATGGCCGGCGACCATCGCGATCTTCATTTTGATCATGTGGCTGTCGACAGTTCCGCGGTTCTTTGGCGTTGATGACGAGACATCTTCGCAGCTAGCCCCTTACGAAGAGCGTTTTGTGGTGGCTGCAAATTTTGAAAACGTGCGCGACGTAGTGCAGGGGCGATGCGCGATGTGTCATGCGCAGGAACCCGGCTGGGAAGGTATCGTGACAGCGCCCAAGGGCGTACGCCTGGAAACGGACCAGCAGATTGCGCGCCACGCGCATCAGATTTACCTGCATGCCGGCCGCAGTCGTGCGATGCCGCCGGCCAATGTGTCTTTTATGGAAGATGAAGAGCGCGCATTGATCGTTGCCTGGTACAACGCTGCGCTGGCGCGCGATTAAGCCAACATAGGTTGCATTTTAACCCAATTTTAAAGAGGCATGCTGAGTATACGGATCACTACCTTTGCGAGAGTATTTGTTTGAAGCTCGTGTGAGAGATGTGTGATGGCTCAGATTCTGACATTCCGTCCGCCGGATACTGTTGCATTCCGGCATAGCCTTTTCTCCAAATTTTCGGATGCGCATTTCCGTATGGATGAAACTGGTTCGGTGCCGGTCGTCGCCTTCCAGATGGGTGACCAGAAAGTCATTCTCCCGCTGTCGGGAATCAAACGGGAATTTCGTTTGGCGGAATACACTGCAGATGCGGTGATGCTGAATACAATCGCGCGATCACTCCGCTTTGTGAGCGTGTTGCGATCAGGTGACCGCATTCCATCCGAAATTCTGACCGGTGATGTGTCGTTTGCTCCGGAGCCAGAGCACCATGCGGCCGCTCTGCGTCGGATTACAGCAGAGCTGGTGGGGTGGAATCTGGACCAGGACGTGCCACGGAATGAACCTGCGCAAATGCGGCAATTCACTGCGCGTTTCGTCAACGATGAAACCATTCGTTACGCGCTCCTTCGGCTGGCAGCGCATTTTGGGTATGGCGCGGATGGCGCCAACCGGTTGGCAGGCACCATGAATGATGTTGCCAGCGAGATGGCTGCGATCGAAGCCATTCGTATGCGCTGTGCGGGTGTGAACGGTCTCGGTGAGAAACTGGGTCGTTTGCGAAACGATTTTTCTCATCAGGCCAACATCATGTCGGATCTTGAGCCGGTCCTTGGTCTGATCAAGCAGCCGATTGGAATATTCCGTGACAAGCTTGCGGGTGTGGATGCGATCCTGAGTGAAATCGTGACTCTGTTTGGAGACTTCCCCTCTGTGCGCAAGATGCTACGTGAAGTGCGTGATGATCTGTTGTGTCGCCTCGCGCCCTGGGCGGATATCACGAAAGAATGGGACGGTGTTTCGACCCGTGCTCCCGATCCGTTTGCCATCGTGCCCATGCTGCGAGACCTCTACCGCTTTCTGGCACCCCGGTTCATGCCCGTGGACGAGTGGGAGCTTGTGCTTGCACGCGAGGACAAGCTGGAAGACGGTGCGACCTATGGCTCGGTTGTGACCTGGTTTGAGCGGGAACCGCACGTGGCTTGAGCCAGGCCCCCGGACGGCCCATCCTGTAGATTGATGGTTTTGAAATCTGGAGGTCTTCGTGTCGGGTCTGATTGAACAACGTCTCAAAGAACTTGAAATTGAACTGCCTGAACCGACGCGTCCCAAGGTGGCAAAGATTTTGCCGACCATGATCGTCGATCGGCTCCTCTTCGTGTCCGGGATGACGCCCCAGTGGAATGGCGAACTGCGTTTCATTGGCAAGCTCGGCAAAGAATTTTCTCTCGAAGAAGGGCAGGCGGCGGCGCGTCTGTGCACCCTCAATATCCTCGCTCAGGCTCGCGTGGCGCTGGACGGTGATCTGGATCGCATTCAGCGCGTGGTCAACGTGAAGGGCTATGTCAACGCGATGCCGGACTTCACCAACATCCCGGGGGTCGTGAATGGTGCTTCGGAACTGTTGATCGATATTTTTGGGGATGCGGGCTTTCACACACGCACGGCCATGGGGAATGTGGTCATGCCCTTCGATGTGGCCCTGGAAGTCGAAGCCATCTTCGAGTTGCGCTAGTTCGTGGCCCGCTGATTGTGGGCGGTGACGAGCACCTGTCCGATATTGGCGCGCAACTGCTCCAAAGACGGTTCGAGTGAGTCCGGTCCGGACATCAGGCCGGGGGATCGTGCAATGTCAGCGGAGGTCGCGGCCAGCTTGCCGGTGTGTCGGGCGGAAGACCCGCCCTCTCGCCAGCAGACCCGTATCCGCTCGAGCATGATTTGCATCTCGATGGCCAGCATTTCGAACTCGCGCGCAAGGGATTCGGCGGGCCAGGGGCGAGAGAGAGTTGCGGGGTCGAGGGATTGCGATGGAAGCATCTGTGCGCTGCGGGGTTTGCATTTGTGATGTGCTAGATTTGCAGTGCAATTTCAACAAACGCTTAAGGCGATACCTGGAGTTTTGGATGACCCGCAGAATTGCATTTTCAAACCTGTATTTCGGTGCCCTGTCATCGATGGTTATCGCGGCGCTGACCCTGGGATCCGGGGCCAGTCTGGCGCAGGAAAGCAAGCTGGTGCGTGCCGCGGAAATTGATATTGCGGCCGGGACTGTGACCTTGCCATTGCAACAAGGGCAAATGGCGGGTGGTGAGACTGTCTGGTACGTTCTGCTGGACGCGAGTGAGCGCGAGACCGCGGATCGCCTGGGCATCAATTTCTCCGACAAATTGTCGAATGCTGCGACGGGCGCTGCGGTTCGTGAAGCGGTGATGTCACCTGAGGGCACGGTGGTCTTTGATGTCGGCGCGGTGGATTTCGCGCCGGTCCGTATGGTCGCGCCGGGTCCGGCTGACGCCCCGTTTCCGCCCAAACACGCGCAGCCGGGTTCCGTTGGCGATGAAGACTACACACCGCTCATGCGTGTGGATGCCAATGGTGGAACGATCTTCAATGCGCCGGTTCTGGCGTTCGATATTGATGCCGATGCGCTGAACCGGTTCTGTGAAGCCGATGCCGATCATTCGCTGACCCATGACAAGGTCGTTCGGATATGTCCGCGTGACGGCACGGTCACCATGGCGCTGACGGACGGTTTCGCGGGTGGTGAGGTACTCAGGTATGTATCGACGGAGAGCAATGTCGCCCTGGTCGCCGCATTGGAAGGCGCGACTCACGCGCCGCGACTGGGGGACGTACCGGCTGACCTGTCTGACTCGCCGTGGAGCGCCGTCGAGCCAATCTATGTGGTGATCAATGGCGATACAGGTGCCAGCGCGCCGGCGCGTCAGGGACTGACCAGCGCATTGGCAGACGGCCTCCCACCGCTGAACATCACCGGCGATGTCCCCGGTTTGGGCCGGGGCTACAGTCCGCTTTGGGCGTCACACCCGGTTGTCTGGAATGAAGGAACAAAACGTCAATTGCTGACCAGCGAGACTCAGGTGCGCTCTGCCGCCAAGCGCGGCACGGTGCATGGGTTCGATGGCGATGATGTTCGGGCTGACGGGATACTCGTAAACTGCCCGGTCATTTCCCGAGGAAACTAGGCGATCCGAGCATGACAGACTGGACTGACAGTACCCTGACGACATGGGGGCGCTCCCGTTATGCGCGGTCAGCGGTCATTGCTCCTGACAGCGAAGCGGGTTTGCTGGAAGCGGTGCGAGGGTCCCATGCGCGTGGCGCCATCACTTATGGTGGCGGGCGCTGCTATGGAGATGCGGCGCTTGACGATGGCGGCCAGACGATCCTGACCCGCAACCTGAACCGCATTCTGTCGTTTGATTCCGTATCCGGAGAGACCGTGTGTGAGGCAGGCGTGGATTTTGCGGCCTTGCTGAAACGGTTCCTGCCCGAAGGGTTCTGTTTCCCGGTTTCCGCCGCAACCGCGAGTGTGACCGTGGGGGGCGCCTTCGCGAACGATATCCACTCAAAGAACCACTGCGCGGTCGGTAGTTTTGGTCACCATGTTCAGTGGATCGATTTGATGCTGGCCAGCGGAGATGTCGTGCGCGCTTCGCGGAACGAAAATGCAGACATCTTTCAGGCGAGCCTGGGCGGTATCGGTTTGACAGGGACTGTTCTGCGGGTGTGTTTCCGTATGCTCCGGGTTCCGTCCGGGGCCGCAGATGCCACCTATCAGCGTATCGCCAATGTTGATGACATGTTCGATACCATTGAGGCCGCGCGTTCGACCCACGATTTTATCTTTGGCTGGGTCGATGCGATGGCTCGGGGCGACAAAATGGGGCGGGGCGTTCTGGAGTTGGGCCGATACGCGCCCGACGAGGATGGGGTCGCGCCGCCACCACCGATCAAGCCAATTCGTATTCAGCCGCCGTCGGCGTTCCTACATCCAATCGTTCTGAAGGCGATCACAAACCGCCGGTTCAATGCTGTGCCGCCAGAGGGACAGAGCGCACGCGTTGGCCTTGGCCCGTTTTTCTTTGCATTGGATAGCATGCCCGGATTCAATCGCATCTACGGGCGACGCGGCTTCTACTCCATACACACAGGATTCCCGCGGGAAACCCAGCGGGACGGCATCCGCAAGGTCATGGAGGCACTCACCGCTGTGCGCGCGGGTTCATTTGCCGCGGTGATCAAACCGATGCGTGGCCCGGGGGATGGCCTGTTGTCGTTTCCAATGGACGGCATGGCCTATGCCATTGACCTGCCGCGTCGGTCTGGGGTCGAAGAACTGCATCGGAATATTGAGCGGATTGTGCTCGATCATGGTGGGCGCTTGTATGTGGCGAAGGATGCCCTGATGCAGGCAGACTCCTTTGCGCAGATGTTCCCGAAGTTGGATGCGTTTCGCGAGATCCTGGCAAAAATCGATCCTGATGCCCGGTTTCAGTCCGACATGTCCCGGCGTCTGAAAATTCATCCGGAAGCCGCCCGGCACTAGCTGCGTTTGAACCGTTTGCGAAGCGCCGGTCACCTATTATGCTCGGTCACATGAACAACGATTCTTCAGCCCCACGCCCGGATATTGACGCCCCTCTGTCGTTGCATCGTGAGCGTGTACATCCGGACTGGATCGACTACAACGGTCACATGAATCTGGCCTACTACATGCTGGCTTTTGATCACGCGACAGACACGTTTTTCGACTATGTCGGGCTTGGCGAGACCTACATGAAGGCCAATGCAGGTTCGACCTTCACGCTCGAGGCACACATCACCTATGACCGTGAGCTTATGGTTGATGCACCGATGCGGATCGACACCCAGTTGCTTGCCCATGATGCGAAACGCCTGCATTACATGCATTTCATGTATCACGCCGAGGAAAACTATCTGGCCTCGACCAACGAACTGATCAGCTTGCATGTGGATATGGAAACCCGGCGATCAGCGCCGATGCCGCCGGAGGTGCTTGCGGAACTCGATCAGATCGCTTCGAGCCATGCTACGCTGCCCCATCCCAAGCAAGCCGGAAGGGTGATTTCGATTGTCCGCTAACACGCTCGCAAAGGGACATAGCCAGATCGGCACGGTTCGCGAAACGGCAGAACGGTGGGGATTGGCAGCGCGTTTGTCGCGGGCTGCGGAGTTCGACCCGGCCTTTCGTGAAATGCTTGATTGTGTGGTTGTTATCAGTCGCCGTGCCCGAACCCTTGCCGGCGCTGCCTATGCGAATGAGCGCCGTATCGTACTGAATGCCAGGCTGTTGGAGCAGGGCCGAGAGAGCGATCGAGATTCGACATTTATCCACGAATGCGCGCATGTCTTGGCTGATCTTGCTCACAATCGCCCATGCCGTCATGGTGCGCGCTGGCGTGAGATGATGCGCCTGCTGGGTGAGGTTCCCAATGTGCGTCATCGAATCCCGTATTTGTCACGCGAGGCCAATGCGAAATTCATCTGGCGTTGCATCAGCTGCGCGCAGGCTTACCATTATGTCCGCCGCCCCCGTCGGCGTATCACTGACTGTTATTGCGCTGAATGTGGCCCCCGAAAGGGTCGCTTGCGCGAGGAAACACCCGAATGAGTGACGCACGCACAAGTGCCCCGCCTGCAGGTACCGAACTCCGGCTCATCGTCTGGCAGTTTGTTCGCATCATGGTCCAACTGGAGACGGTTTCGCGCGTGCGTGGCCGTGAGCGCGGACCCTCTGTTTATCAGGACTGGCGCGGGTCGTGGACTGAAATTGACCGGACCCTCGAACGTCTTGGCAAGACGGATAGCGAGGCCTTTGCGGATTTGATGATGAATCAGGAGGTTGTTCTGAGGTGTCGCGACCGTAATCAGGTCAATGAAGTTACGCGCACCGCCGAAAATGTTGTCGCGCAACTGGATGAGCTTCTCAAGGAAGCTCGAGGTGACGCCAAGAAGGAAGAAGAGCTTCAGTTTGAGCGGCGTGAAATGAAGGCGTTGGTCAAGCATTTGCGTCGGCAGGGCCGCTCGGGCAACAAGGCCAGATCGGGGGCACCCAAGCCAGCAACGCCGGCTAGTCCGCCGCGTCGCGGGAAGAAGCGGAAAGGCTAGCTGCAAACGCTTTGATGGCCTCGTCGAGTTCGCGGGTGCGATCGGCAGTCTCACGCGTTTCTGTTGCCAGTGTCGAGTTGGCCAAAAGCTGAAAGATGTTCGCGGCGCCAAGATGCATCTGGTCGGTCAGGCCTGCATCGGCAAAGGTCTTTGCGATCTCCTCCATTTCGCCCACCCATCGTTCCGCGTCGGCGGCGAGCCAGGGAACACTGCCTCGCATACGTTCAAGCGCGTGCGGCTGACTTTCCGAGAACTCCCTGATCAGGGGCACTGACAATCCCATCTGCTGCGCGCCCAGAAGAACCAGCGTGTCCAGGCTCATCGTGCCTTTGGTGAGAGCGGCATAGAACATCTTGATGCCAGACGCAGTCCCGATTTCAGATCCGAGCGGGCGAATTT
The DNA here is from genome assembly GCA_018666195.1 of Alphaproteobacteria bacterium. Lineage (GTDB taxonomy): Bacteria > Pseudomonadota > Alphaproteobacteria > UBA6615 > UBA6615 > JABJAG01. Next base: position 6,294 of record JABJAG010000040.1, on the reverse strand, counting down.
CGAGATCTGGCCGGGCGAGGGATGCCAGAACCTCGGCATCTGGCCCGCTGACATAGAGCCGTGTGGGCGTGCGTCGTCCTGGTGGTGCTCCAATGATGCTCCCGTCGATGAATGTTCCACCGGACTGCATGATGGTTTCGGCAATGTGCTGCACGGTCCTGGGGGCTACGGCATTGCAGTCGATAAAAACCGGTGTTGTGCCTGAGTTTCGCATTTCCAAGGCTGCAGATTTGGCAAATTCCGGAGCAGCTACGGGCGGCATAATTGAAAGGATCAGATCCACCTGAGAGATCATAGTGTTTAACGAGCCTACATCTTCAATATCTGCTTTTGTGGCAAGCGCGTAGGTCCGTTCGCTTCTTCCGTCCAGAGCGGCGAGCACACGGTGTCCGCCTTCGCGCAGAGTTCGGGCAATGGCGTGCCCCATATCGCCCATGCTAACGATCCCGATGGTTGAAAAGTCCAATTCGTTCTCCATCTATTTGCCGGTGTGGATTGATTTTCGCGGCCCGGCACGGTTACATCCGCACAAAGTCTAGCACCGCACAAAAGCGGTTGGGGGAGAGATCATGAGCGATAGATTGGTGGAGCCGAGCTGGCTCGAAGAACATCTGGATGACCCGAATGTCGTCATCCTGGAATTCAACTGGACCGGTACCCAATCCTACGACGAATGGCACATCCCGGGTGCTCATGGGTTTTTCTGGAAGGATTTTCTGTGGGACGACACCATGCGCGATTTTCCGACACCAGAGGATTTCGCCGTCCGATGTGCTGCGTTGGGTATTTCCAATGACACTACGGTCGTTTGCTACGGCGATCCGGTGCAATTCGGGACCTATGGCTGGTGGGTGTTCACCTATCTGGGACACAATGATGTGCGCTTGCTCAATGGCGGACGTGTGCTGTGGGAAAAAGAAGGCCGTCCGACGAGCACGGAAGTGCCGACGGCGACATCAGCGACTTATGCACCGGGGCCGGCTGGGAATGACACGATGCGGGTCCGGTTCTCAGAGATACTCGAACACCTCGACGATGTGGCAGGGGGCGGCAAGATCGCATTGCTCGATCATCGTTCCCCCGAAGAATACAATGGTGAACGGGTCAACATGATCGGAGCGCCAGATGTGGGCGCTGAACGGGCTGGGCGCATACCCGGCGCACAACATCTCTTCTTCGACGAGTTTCTGAACGAGGATATGACCTTCCGTTCGGAATCCGAGTTGCGGGCGCTTCTTGAAGCGCGCGGTGCGACACCGGACAAGGACGTCATATCCTATTGTCGCCTGAGCCATCGCGCGACACTGGCCTATTTCACGATGACGGAGCTACTGGGCTACGAGAATGTCCGTAGCTATGACGGTTCGTGGACTGAATGGGGCAGTCTTGTTGGTGTTCCGATTGAAAAATAGATGTCGCATCGTAGATCTGTTGATAAACATTCTGGAATTGGGAGTGACGACATGTCGTTAAGTGGACCAGGCGTAGACAATTTTCCGACGTTGTTCAGTGGGGGAGAAATTCGCGGCGTAAAAATGTCGAACCGCGGGGTTGTTTCGCCACTGACCCGCACAAGCGCAACCGAAGACGGGATCGTCACCGACCAAATGGCCGCGTATTACGCATCCTATGCGCGCGGTGGCTGGGGTTTGGTTATGACAGAAGGTGTCTATATCGATCTCAAATACAGTCAGGGCTACACCTTCCAGCCGGGTATCGCGACAGACGAACAGCGCGATTCATGGCGCAAAGTGGTGGATGTCGTTCATGCCGAGGGCGTGCCGATCTTCATGCAGATATTCCATTGCGGTGCGATCAACCAGGGAAATCGCTGGGTCGAAGGTTCAATTGCACCTTCCGTGGTCAAGCCAAAAGGTGAACAGATCCCGCGTTACCGCGGCGCTGCCGGAGGGTTTCAGACTCCAAGGGAGATTACCCGGAATGAAATGTCGGAAGTTGTTGAAAGCTATGCTGCCGCCGCGCGCCGGGCCATCGAGATCGGATTTGATGGCGTTGAGGTGCATGGTGCCAATGGCTATCTGCCGGATGAGTTTCTGACGGTCTACACAAATCAACGCGACGATGAATATGGTGGCCCGATTGAGAACCGCATTCGCTATCACTGCGAGGTGATGCAAGCTGTGCGCGATGCTGTTCCGGACAATCCGGTCGGTGTGCGAATTTCACAGACCAAGGTGAATGACTTTGAATATGCCTGGCCGGGCGGTGATGATGACGCCAAGGTCGTGTTTTCGTCCCTCGCCAAAACGGGAATCGATTTCATCGATTGCAGTTCGCATCTGGGGCTGGCTCCGGTTTTTGGAACCGAAAACAGCCTGTCGGGTCTGGCGCGGAAGTATTCCGGATTGCCGGTCATGGCGAATGGAAAGCTCGATCAGCCGAAAGATGCCGAGGCGGCCTTGACTCAAGGCGAGGGCGATTTTGTCTCAATCGGGAAATCCGCGCTGGCGGATTACAACTGGCCCAGGAAAATTGCCGCTGATGAAGCGCGGGTGCCATTCAACCCGGGAATGACCATGCCCTACGCGACGTTGGATTGTTATGAGGCGTTCTGGGCGGAAAACCCGACTGGCGTGCCGAAAGAAAAAGTCGAGGCCAGAGACGTGACTGAGGGCGCTTAGCCCACCATCACATCGTCGAAGGCTTCGTCTTCAGACCCGATCACCAGTGACAGTACGTATGCGGGGGTGCTCCCGGAATTGCTGATGCGTCGCGTGATGCCGGGCTGCAGAGTAACAGTGTCCCAGATGTCGAGAATTTGATTGGTCTTGATGTCGGGGCCCCATCCCAGGGTGAGGTCGCCGGTCAGGCACATCAGGGTTTCCTTGCTTCGGCTGCGCGCGTAAGCGGGCATTTCGGCACCCGGTGCGAGTTCAATGATCTGGGCCATTTCCCCGCGGTCGCCGGTGATTGCGGCCTGTGTCGCATCGGGGTGCATCACGGCATAAATCTCTGCGCCCGCGACGGATCGGGGGGTGATATCTGCAAAGCGTGCGATGCAGGTTTCCATATCCGCTGGGCTGACTTGCAGATTGGGCGTGACCTCGCCCGCGTCAAAGCGCCAGCCGATATCCTTGATCTTGTCGCTTGTGCCCGGCCCAAACGTATCGTCGAGGTCGGTTGCGGCTGCCGGCATCATGGCGACATCGGCGAAATCGTCAGGTGTATCTCCGCGGATAAACCCGAGAATATGTGCTTCGGCATCATCGGTTGCGCTGGCAAAGGTACGGACGACGCCACGGGGAACGGCGATGGTGTCAAATGTGTCGAGAAAGGTTTCGTTCTCGCCTTCATCACCCCAGGTGATCCGAAATTTTCCAGAAAGGCAGGTGAAACTTTCCAGCGTGTTGTAATGGGCGTGCAGATAGGGGCCCTGACCGGGTGAGCATTTGACGATTGCCGCGATCAAGCCCTGATCTTCTGAGATGCCGGGATCGGTGGCGAAGGGACCGCCCAGAGTCGGAGATGACATCACCAGGAAAAACTCTTCTGCAGTCATTTTCTGGTACGCCCCGAGCGGAACGCCCATTTCCTCGGCAAATCGCGCACCCTGAGACGATACATCGGAAAAACGGGCGAGTTGAACATCGGACATGGCGGTGGAATCCTGGAAAGAATAATTTCCTGAATTCTATAGCATGTGAAACCGCTTTCGAAGCCCGCAGGTTTTGAAGCCTGCTGGTTGCCAATCCAGTGGGCTCTAGTTGACCCGTGTTTCGACGCCGGCTCGAAAATTCTGCCACGCGAACCAGTAGGCAACATGCCCGGGGAGTCGTGCGAGTTGGCGATTGTCTGGTGCGATCAGCGCGGCTTCAGTGATGTCCCATTCTCCATCGGGAGAGATCACCGCTGTGGCGTTCTTCGCAAGTTTGGAAAATGAAATATCACCGGATTCGTATGCCCGGACGGTCCGTGTTTCCGGGTCTCCGATCAGCACAATCTTCCGGTCGCCAATGGTGTCACTCAGCACCGGTTGGTCTGCAAAGAGGTTCAACGACCAGGCCTTTTCATCGGTCCCCAATCGCAGTGCAAACACATAGTCTTTTGGGGCGAGACGCGTGTCATTGATCTGGGTCGGGAACATCAGGTCTGGGCTATTGAAGTAGGATGCATAGGGTTTGCCCGGCGTGTAGTCGCGACTGAATCCCGTTTCGATGGAGAGTACTTTTGTGTCGGGATGGCGGGCCAGCCATTTCTGCCAGCTGGTGATGGCGACGGGCCGCACTCTGAGTTCAATACCGGAATCCACCAATTCGCCAACCACCGGTTGACCGGTGAACTGGTTCCACAGCGAGTTGGTTTCACGGTCGTACATCAGTTTGTTGGAGCGGTAGAGAAATCCTGACGAACCGAACTCGAACGCGGCGTCCCGGCCTTCGATATCGGTTTCGAATAGAATTCCCGAGCCGCATAAAGTGCAGTAGGCCAGTGCGACAGGAACACCGCCGATGACATCGTTGAACATTTCATGCCAGTCGAGCATGCGCAGGGGATAGGCGCGCACGTCACCGTTGATTTCCACCCCGAAGATCAGCTCGTCGTCTTCCAGATAGCCGGCGTCCCTGTCGGACGGAGTTACGAGAGGCGGGTTTACCAGCGCTGGGATGCCATCCTTGCGAACGCCGCCCCAGGTGATTTCTTCGAGCCGGATCGTATGGGCAACTCCAGGATTGATGAACAGACTGAAGTTCGGATCAATTTTGGTGAAAACCCACTCTTTGTAGGCATCGAAGCCCTCGAAGGGCGTGATCTCGGGGTGCGCTTCTTGCCAGAGCATCCATTTGTTCCAATCACCACCCAGTTTTTCACCGGTCAGGGATTCGAGCGCTGCTGTGACGGTCCAGGGGTCCTGGCGTAGAAACCGCAGCGATTGAATCAATGCGGGTACGATATCGGTATCGCCACGCTCAACCAGGCGCGCCATGACACTGTTTCGCTCCAGGGTCCCGACGCGCAGAATATCTCGCGCCAGCTTCTGTACTTCCACATTGTCCATCTGAGCGGACGCCGGGGGCGCGATGGCCGACTGGGCTGTTAGCGGCTGAGATAAAGGCAGGAGCGCAACAACCCCTAGAAAAGCGGCAATAAGGGCAGATTTGGATGTGTTCACGATGACAAGCCTATCGCGTGATCGACCGCCGCGAACAATCACATTTTCTTGCGGGATTTCCGTGGAATAAGAAGCCATAGATCGGTGTAGATGCGGGTTCGCATTCCGAACCCGTGAGTACGGAATTGCCCGGTGAGCCTATGCGTTCGCAACCTCGTGTGAGATAATTTCGGCGCAATGTGGACCATCAGCTGGCCGCAGCGTCCGGGAGGACATTCGTAATGCATGAATTCGTCTATGAGGCGCTGCCCGGACGGGTGGTGTTCGGAATTGACAGTTTGGATCAGCTCGCTGATGAGGTTGTGCGTTTGGGCGTCGCCAAGGCTCTGGTCCTTTGCACTCCGCAGCAGCGCGCTCAGGCCGAGGATATATCTGCTCGGCTGGGAGATCGCTCGGCGGGTGTTTACGACAAGGCGGAAATGCATGTTCCCATCGATGTGGCCAAGGCCGCCCGCGAAGAAGCCCAGCGGCTTGGCGCGGATGCTTGCGTCGCTGTTGGTGGAGGTTCGACGATCGGACTTGGGAAGGCAATTGCGCTGGAATTTGGTCTGCCGATTATCGCTGTGCCGACGACGTATGCCGGTTCGGAAATGACTCCGATCTGGGGGTTGACCGAAGACGGGGTGAAGAAAACTGGCCGCGATCCCAAGGTCCTGCCGACCACAGTGGTCTACGACCCCACCCTGACACTGACCTTGCCCGCATTTATCGCCGGGCCCAGTGGCATCAATGCCATCGCCCATTGTGTGGAGGCGATGTATTCGGAAACCGCCAATCCGATTATTTCGATGATGGCCGAAGAAGGCGTGCGATCACTCGCGCGCGCGTTGCCGATTATCATGGAACAGCCTGACAATATGGCAGCACGTAGCGACGCAGTGTATGGCGCTTATCTGTCCGGGGCGTCCCTGGGTGCCGTGGGCATGGCGTTACATCACAAGCTCTGCCACACACTGGGCGGCAGCTTTAATCTGCCCCATGCGGAGACACATACCGCTGTGATCCCCCATGCGACTGCCTACAATATTGACGCATCACCCGACACCAGGGAGCGCTTGTCGCGCGCGCTCGGGACCGATGATCCGGCCGGAGCCCTGTTTGATCTTGCGACATCACTGGGGGCGAAAATGGCCCTGTCAGATGTCGGGATGAAAGAGGAAGAC
>JABJAG010000009.1 GCA_018666195.1 Alphaproteobacteria bacterium | reverse complement strand
TGATCCGGGTCTGTGGCTGGTGCGTTGGGACGATGAGCGTTTCAAAAACCTCGACGACGTCCTCACCTATGCCCAAAAACAGCCGATCATCGTTGCCCCGGGCAGCTTCGGCAGTGATGACCACATCGGTGTGGCCTTCGCACAGCAGGCCGTTCCGGGCTTCAAGGCGAAGTTCGTAACGAGCCGTGGTGACAACTCGAAGATCCAGCTGCTGCTGGGCAACCATGTAGACATGGTTGCAGCCAATGTCGGCTTCTTCATTCCGAGCATCATGGAACGCAAGCTGCGTCCGATCACCGTGCTCCACAATGAGCCCTGGGCAGCCCTGCCAAGTGTTCCGACTTTCGAGGAACTGACAGGCAAGGTGAACATCACCTATGCCGGTCGTACAATCGCGACTGCAAACGGTCTCGAAGAAGAGAAGCGTCAGGTCTATCTGGACGCCATCTCGAAAGCGATCGTCAATCCTGAGTATGTTGCCAAGGAAGCGGCCAACAAGAATCACCTGTTGTTCAAGACCGGTGACGACATGTGGAAGCTCCTGCGCGAAGGCCAGCAGGTCGCCGAGCAGGCCGCATACTGGAAGCAGGAAGGCGTCCAGTAAGCACACGGGTACCGGAAACTCTGTTTCCAACACGCGCGCCCTGTCGGGGGACCGGCAGGGCGCGTCGACCCGTTTGAAAGTATTTGCGAGACATCCTGGGGGGAGATCTCATGACAAGATTAATGGCTGAACGGGTTGTTGCCGTAGCCCTGATTCTTGCGGGTGCATTCATGTACACGCAAACCATAGACTGGCCGCAACGCGCCGGTGCCTTCCCGCAATTCGCTGAATTCGGAATCATGATTCTGGCGTTTGGAATGCTGGTGCGGACCTTCGTCCCCGGCATGTCCACCGACCTCAAAGGCATGGTGAAGTTCGACTTCTCCAATTTTGCCTTGAAGCCCATCTACGTGATGGTGCTCGGCGTCATTTACTCCTTTGCCGTGTTCGAGATTGGCTTCTACGTCACCTCCTTCGTCTTCTATTTCATCGCGACCTACCTGACCGGGCTGCGCGATCACAAAATTATCGTGATCACCGCCCTGATCCTGTTTCCGTTGCTGTATCTGTTTTTCACCATTGCTCTCGGCGCGTTTCTGCCGGAAGGCATCTTGTTCTAGCGGCGCCAGCGTCTCTCCATAGAGACGCTCTGCGCGGGGGAAGTGGTCCATGGAAAGTTTTGAATTTCTACTGAATGTTCTGACATTCACAAACATCGCGGCAATGGTCGCCGGCATTATCGTTGGCCTGATCATTGGCGCCATCCCGGGTCTGGGGCCGCCCATGGCCATCGCCCTGATGATCCCGATTTCGTTTGAATGGGCGCCGGAAACAGCGCTAATTCTGATGGTCTCAACCTATGCTGCGGGTATTTACGGCGGGTCGTTCACCGCCATTCTGCTCCGCGCGCCGGGCACTTCGGCCTCGGCGGCCTCGGCCATCGAAGGTTATGAGATGACCAAGCGCGGACGGGCGACAGAAGCCATCCGCATGTCCACCTTTGCCTCCGTGATGGGCGGCCTGATCAGTGGTTTCGCGCTACTTTATCTGGCTCCGCCATTGGCCAAAGTGTCGTTGCTGTTTGGTCCTGCCGAGTTTTTCGTCGTCGCACTTTTGGGCCTGACAGCCATCGCAGCTGTATCCTTCGGCGCCGTTTTGAAAGGCCTGATCGCGGGCCTGTTCGGATTGCTGATCAGCACCATTGGTGTGGATGCGGCCTCGGCCTATCCGCGCTTCAACTACGGCATGACCGGTCTGCTCTCAGGCGTTGGCATTCTGCCTGCGGTGATCGGCCTCTTTGCCTTTGCCCAGGCTCTGACCCTTTGTGAAGGCAGCCCCAAATCCAACATTTCAGGCACCACCAAGCTCAGCTGGAACATCATGCCACGCTGGTCAGAGATCAAGCATTGTCGCTGGTCGCTCGTACGTGGCTGGGTCACCGGTCTGGTCATGGGCATCGTCCCGGCGGCCGGGGCCAGTGTTGCCCAGTGGATTGCCTATGCCTGGGAAATCCAGCGCGGCAAGCCCGGAGACAAATTCGGTGAGGGCGAAGTCAAAGGTCTCGCCGCGACCGAAGGCTCCAACAATGGCGTGACGGGCACCTCCCTGATCCCAATGTTCGTGCTGGGTATTCCTGGCGGTATCTCAGCAGCCGTTATTCTGGGCGCCCTGATGATCCATGGCCTGCAGCCGGGGGACCGGTTGTTCCGGGATTCTCCGGAGGTCATCTTCACGGTGATCTGGGGCTTCATCCTCGCCAACTTCTTCATGGGTGGCATTGCCGCCGTGATGGCACGGACCATGGCCTATGTGACCCTCTTCCCGCGCGGCCTCCTGGCCCCGATCATCATGATCTTCTGCGTGGTCGGTACTTTCGCCGCCAGCGGAAATCCATGGGATGTCTGGATCATGATCGTGATGGGCATCATTGGTTACTTCGCCCACAAGTACAATTTCTCGCCCGCCGGCATCCTGCTTGGCATCATCCTCGGTCCAATCGCCGAGCAAGGGCTGCGAAATGTGCTGATTGTCTCGAATGACAGTCCGTTCAGCTTCATCTTCAGCCGTTGGATTTCCGACGTCATCATCTTCATGATCATTGTCGCGATCTACTATGCCTTCAAGCCAAAGGCCTGGGACAAGGCTGTTGAAGAAGGCGAGGCCACCCTCGCGGCCGGTGTTGAAAAGAAGGATAGCTGAGGCCTGATGCCGGAGTTCGTCGTGCAGGAATTGCAAACCCCGGCAAGCCCCGGGAACCGCTGATGCGTGAATACGGCATCGGTCAATCGGTGCCCCGCGTCGAAGACCAGCGGCTCCTGACAGGTAAGGGCAACTACACAGACGACCGCAAGGTTCCCGGCGCAGCCTATATGGCCGTGCTGCGGTCGCCCCATGCCTCGGCCCGGATCAACGGGATCGACACAGCTATGGCGGCAGCCATGCCCGGGGTTGTCGCGGTACTGACGGCGACAGAGCTCAACACCGATGACATTGGCGGTTTGTCTGTTGCTGTAAAGCGCAAGCAACGCGACGGCTCACCCATGGTCGAGCCACCCTATCCCCTCCTCGCCGATGGCGAGGTTCATCTGGTTGGGCAGGCCGTGGCAGCCGTGGTCGCAGAAACCTACGCGCAGGCCGTCGATGCCACGGAAGCGATCAACGTTGACTACGACATCATGGATGTCGTGACTGAGACAGCACACGCACGAGACGAAGGCACACCCCGGGTCTGGGGCAGTGTTCCCGGAAATGAGAGCTTCGTCTTCTCACTCGGGGACAAGGACGCGACGGACGCCGCGTTTGCCAAAGCCGCCCATGTGACCGAGCTGGATTTCACCATAAGCCGGGTGTCGACCAACACCATGGAAGTGCGCGCGGCCATCGGGTTCTACGATCCGCTCGAAGAACGCTACACGCTTTATGCGGGCATGCAATCGCCGCACCGGATGCGATCGGATCTGTGCAGGAACGTCTTTAAAATTCCCGAAGCCAAGCTACGGATTATCTCACCCGATATGGGCGGTGGCTTCGGCATGCGCGGCAGCACCTTTGCCGAGCACGGTCTTGTGCTCTGGGCTGCCAAACGCACCGGACGACCCGTCCGCTTCACCGCAACCCGCAGTGAAGCGCTGGCCAGCGACTATCACGCACGTGACAATGTTTCAAAATCCGCGCTTGCGCTGGACGAGGATGGCAAGTTTCTCGCCTTCCGGGTTTCAACGGACGCCGCGCTGGGCGGGTTCATGAGCAATGCCGGGCCCCATTCGCCGACCAACAATCTTGGCGGGCTATCCGGCGTCTACACCACGCCCCATGTCCATGCCGAGGCCCGCGGGGTGTTCACCCACACCAGCCCAACCGCGACCTACCGCGGCGCCGGACGGCCGGAGGCCTCCTACGCCATCGAACGCACCATTGATGTGGCCGCCGCAGAGCTGGGCATCGATCCAGTGGAGTTACGCCGCCGCAACATGATCTCGCCCGAGGCGATGCCCTACGACACCGGCTTTGTCTTCACCTATGACAGCGGCGAGTTTGAGGTTTGTCTCGATCGCGCCGTCGAAGCCGCAGACCGGAACGGGTTCGCCGCCCGGCAGAAAGAAGCCCAATCACGCGGCAAGCTGCGTGGCATGGGGATCGCCAGCGTGATCGAGATCGCCGGCGGGCCACTGCCCATTCCCAATGAAGAAAGCGCAGCCGTACGCTTCGACACCGATGGCGGTGTCTCCGTATTGATGGGAACCCATTCGCACGGGCAAGGACACGAGACAGCCTTTGCACAGATCGCCTCGGAAAAGCTCGGCGTGCCGTTTCACTCGATCCGCGTTCAGTATGGCGATACGGATCTGGTGCATCACGGCAAGGGCACCTTCGGTTCACGCTCCATCAGTGTCGGTGGCGCCGCCCTGCAGCGTGCCTCGGAAAAGATTATCGACCGCGCCCGCAAGATCGCGGCTCATTTGCTCGAAGCTGCCGAAGACGACATTACCTTTGAAGACGGTGTCTTCACGGTCAGCGGGACTGACCGGGAAATCACTCTCATCGAAGTCGCCAAAGCCTCCTATCAGGCGGCAAAAATGCCGCGCGAGTTGGAGATCGGCCTTTCGGAAAGCGCTATCATCCTGCCACCCGGACCGACCTATCCCAATGGCTGCCATGTCAGTGAAGTCGAGATCGACCCGGACACCGGCGTTGTCGAAATGATCACCTATACCGTCGTCGATGATGTGGGCGTGGCTCTGAACCCGATGATGGTCAAGGGTCAGGTCCATGGCGGCGTGGTGCAGGGCGCCGGACAGGTGCTGCTCGAAGAGGTGATCTATGACCCTGACAGTGGCCAGCTGCTGACCGGCTCATTCATGGATTACGCCATGCCGCGGGCTGATAATTTTCCATCCTTCGATGTGATCGAGCACAACGTGCCCTCGAAGAACAATCCCATGGGCCTGAAAGGCGCTGGTGAAGCCGGCACAGTGGGCGCCCTGCCCGCTGTCATGAACGCTATCTGTGACGCGCTTCGCCCCCTCGGCGTCCGTCACATGGACATGCCCGCCACCCCGGAACGGGTGTGGCAGACCATACAAAACGCAACCCAAGACAAGGTATAGCCGGTCCAGGAAGACCGGATAAATCCCACTGAGGAGAAACAACGATGTCCCAACCAGAAATTCACAACATGACGCTGCTGTCTCAGGACACGCTCGTCGGCTTCGGCGGTATGGGCGAAGGCATGGCCATGCAAGTCGCGCCGGATGGTCGCCGGATCATGTGGCTGGCCCACGAATCCGCGCCCAAGAACTTCACCGGCGTCGATGTCAGCGACCCCCGCAACCCCAAGGTCGTTGTCCAGACAGAACTTCCCGTGATGGAGATGCGTTCCAACTCACTCGAAGTGACCGGCGACATCATGGCCGTCGCCTACCAGACCCCCGGCGTGAATATGGAAAAGGTTGGCGTCGAGTTGTTTGACATCTCGACCCCGGAAAATCCGAAATCAATCTCGTTCTTTGATTGCTCCGGCCCGCATTCGCGCGGCGTCCATCAGCTCTGGTTTGCCGATGGTGAGTATGTCCATTTCGCCGGTGGTTCGGACGACTTCGTACCGACCAATCCGAAGGATGATCAGTTCTATCGTTGTATCGATGTGCGCAATCCTTCCAGCCCCGAGGAAGTCGGCCGCTGGTGGTATCCCGGCACCCGCGAAGGCGACAGTGCTCCGCCGCCCCCGCGTCATCCGGAAATTGATTCGGGCTTCCGCGCCCATAACACCAATGTCTACCCGCAGCGTCCCGACCGGATGTATCTGGGTTATCTCGACGGCGGTACCTTCATCATGGATATCTCCGACAAATCGGACCCCAAAGTCCTCGGTGAATGGAACCCGCATCCCCCATATCCGGGGTTTGCCCACACGGTTCTGCCGCTGTTCAGCAAAGATGTCCTTATCGTCACCGATGAAAGCGTCAAGGACGATGCGCTCGACTGGCCGAAGCTGGCCTGGGTCGTCGATGCCCGCAAGGAGGACAACATGGTCCCGATTGCGACCTTGCCGATGCCGCCGCTCGACGACTTCCGCAATCGCGGTGGACGATTCGGCGCCCATAACCTGCATGAAAACCGCCCGGGTCCATCCTTCCAGTCCGATGACCTGATCTTCGGCACATTCTTCAATGGCGGCCTGCGGGTCTTCGATCTGAAGGATCCGCTGCAGCCCAAGGAAGTGGCATATTTCGTGCCGCCCAAGCCGGACAATTCCCCGGTCGCAACGGCACAGATCAATGACGTCTATGTGGATGAAAACCGGATCGTCTATTGCGTCGACCGGCATGCG
>JABJAG010000039.1 GCA_018666195.1 Alphaproteobacteria bacterium | reverse complement strand
GTTTGACGCCCGCTATGTGATTCTTGCCGGGGTCACGGCGGTGGTCGGGTGGGGGATTCTGGTGCTCTATGCCGCAGCGTTTGAGACCGGTGAAATGACCGTGACCCGCGACTACGTGGAATATATGACGGGCAATACCATTTTGCTGGGTGCGGAGTTCGACAAGCTGATCACCATCGCGCTGGTGACGTGTATTCTTGCCGCTGCTGTGGTCCGCGCGCGCGGGGCTTTGCTGACAGCGGCCTCGGAAGGTTCTGCGAAGCGCGACCTGTCGCGGTTTTTTGACAGCTATGTGGCCGAGCACATTATCGGCAGCGACCATGAACTCAATCCCGGCGAGGGCCAGTTGCGAGAGGCGGCTGTCGTCTTCTTTGACATACGCGGGTTTACCGGCTTGTCAGGACGGCTCGACACGCAGGGACTGGTGCGTCTGCTGTCGGAATATCAATCGCGGATTGTTCCGATTGTTCAGGCCAACAATGGCGTCATCGACAAGTTTCTCGGGGATGGGGTCATGGCGACTTTCGGTGCTGTGGTGCCAAACCAGACCTATGCCCGTGATGCGCTTCAGGCCGTGGAGGCGGTCATCACTGTGATCGATAGCTGGAATGCGGAACGCGCTGCGCGCGGCGAGGCTGCGATATCGGTGAATGCGTCAGCAGCGTCCGGCAGTCTGATTTTCGCCGCCGTGGGTGACGAACACCGACTGGAATACACCGTGATTGGTGACACCGTGAACCTGGCGGCCAAGCTTGAGAAGCATGCAAAACAGGAACACGCCCGCGGTGTTGTTTCGGCCGATATTTTCGACCTCGCGCGGGCGCAGGGGTTTGGTGTGAGCCTCGAACATGAACACCGACCGGACCGCACCGTGGAAGGTGTCGGTCCGGCTGTCAGTCTTGTGGTGTTCGGCCCTGAAGGGGCAGCGTGAAGCCCGGTTACTTGTAGGGATCGGCCGCGTCGCGCAGTCCGTCCCCCAGGAAGTTGAAGGCCAAGATTACCAGAATCACCGGAATCATCGGGGCCATCAGCCAGGGATACAGCACCACCACCTGAATGTTTTGCGCTTCGTTGAGCAACACGCCCCAGCTCGTTACGGGCGGGCGCAGGCCCAGACCCAGGAAGCTCAGTGCGGTTTCACCCAGGATCATCTCCGGAATGGCGAGGCTGGCTGACGCGATCAGATGGCTCGCAAAGCTTGGCACCAGGTGTTTGCCGATGATGCGTTTGGTGCTGGCCCCCATCAGATTTGCTGCGACAGCGAAATCTTCCTCACGCAGCGAAAGCAATTTTGATCGAACGGCACGTGCCAGGGACGGCCAGTCGAGCATCGCCAAAATCAGCGTGATCCCGAAATAAATATAGACCGGTGACCACTTCGCCGGGAGCGAAGCCGACAGCGCCATCCAGAGGGGTAACCGCGGGAAGGACTTAAGGACTTCGATCACGCGCTGCACGACATTGTCGACAAGGCCACCATAGAACCCGGCGATACCGCCGATCACGATGCCCAGCGTAAAGCTGAGGACAATTCCGATCAGCCCGATGGTGAGTGAGATGCGGGAGCCGTAAATGATCCGCGAGAACATGTCGCGCCCAAGGCGGTCAGTGCCCAGCAGGAACACTGGCTTGCGGTTGCTCTCGGGGCAGAACAGATGGAAGTCGCCTTTGAAAAGCCCCCAGAACTCGAATTCGGAGCCGCGATATCCGCCGGAACACAGGAACCGGATCCGGTTCACCTTCGAAGTGTCGGGGGTATAGATCTTCTGCAGGGTGTTGGGATCACGTTTGGACGTGAAGCCATACACAAACGGGCCGATGAGCTTTCCGTCATGGAACAGATGGATGCCTTGCGGGGGCGCAAAGGTGTTGCGCACGTCGCGATGCTGAAGCTCGTAGGGCGCCACGACTTCGGCAAATACGGCAACCAGATACATCAACAGCAGGAAGATACCGGCTGCGACGGCGATCTTGTGTCGGCGCAGTTTCCACCACATGAGCTGCCACTGGCCGGCCATGTAGTATTTTTCCTGCTCTTCGGTGAGAACAACCTCGACATCCGGGTCGAAGGGTTCCTCCGAAACGAAATGCGGAATCTCGTCGGGTGTCTCGGGGTCACGCGGGTCTTTGGTATCGGTCATCGTGTGGTCCCGCCGCTGAGGCGAATGCGTGGGTCAAGGGCCGCCAGTGCCAGATCGGACAATAAGGTGCCGATCACCACGAGCATGGCCAGGAACATCAGGAACGAACCGGCCAGGAACATGTCCTGCGCCCGCAGGGCGTCGAGCAGCATGCGGCCGGTGATATCGAGGTTTAGCACCACGGCCACCACGGCCGAACCTGAGATTACCTCGGGCAGGATGGAGCCGATATCGGCGATGAATGGATTGAGCGCCACGCGCAACGGGTATTTCCAGAGCAGCTTGCGTGGGTGCAGCCCCTTGGCGCGTGCGGTGACGACATATTGTTTCTGCAGTTCATCGAGCAGGTTGGCGCGCAGGCGTCGGATCATGCCGGCCGTGCCCGAAGTGCCAATCACAATCACCGGAATCCAGAGATGTTCGAGGACCGAAAGCATCTTGCCCCAGGACCATGGCTGGTTGCGATACTCGTCATTCATGATTCCGCCGATGGATGTGTCGAACCACTGGTTGGCGAAATACATCAGCACCAGGGCGAGCAGGAAGTTCGGCGTGGCCAGCCCGAGATAACCGATCAGGGTCGCGGTGTGATCCGAGACGCTGTATTGGCGGGTGGCGACATAGGTGCCGATCACGAAGCTCACCACCCAGATGAACAGGATGGTGGAGAAGGTCACGACGAAGGTCAGCAGAATGCGCTGACCAATCAGTTCCGAAACCGGGCGATTGTGTTCGAATGACCAGCCGAAGTCGCCTTGCAGGAGGCCAAACAGCCACGAGAAATACTGCTCCACGGGTGAGTTATCCAGACCGTAAGCCTGACGGAGCGCGGCGATCTGATTCTGATCGACGGCCTCGCCGCGTGACTGCATTTCGGCAATCAGGGTCTCCAGATAATCGCCGGGGGGCAACTGGATGATCAGGAAGACAATCGCGCTGACCGCGAGCAGAGTCGGGATCATCACAAGCAGGCGAAGGGCAATATAGCGGAGCATGATCTAGCGTCCTGCCACGTCGTCAAAATAGAAGGTATCGGGCAGGTAAATTCCGAAATGCGCCCCCGGGTCCCATGCGTAGATGGCTTCCAGAGGGACATTCTTCAGGTTGTCCGCCACGATGACGGGCTGGCGCGTACAGCACACCACGCCAATCGAGTAGGTTTCTTCGGTGTTGATTTCCAGAATACGGCCCCAGATTTCTGCACGTCTTTCGGGTTCTTCGGTTGTCTGCCAGAGCTTGAACAGATTGAACAATTCCTGCGCTTCAGGGATGTCGATCTGGTCACCGGCCTGACCACCTGTCTCGTAATACTGTCCCCATTTGGGCCACTGGTATTGCACCTGCTGGGTCGGCACGAATTCGAAAGGACTCATGCTGGCGGTGACAATGCCGTTGTTGACGCCGGACCAGACACCCATCTGGGTTTCGCCCGAGAACACGCGATTGCGAAAAACCTCACGTTGGGACGGGCGGGTGAAAATCTTGATTCCGATCTCGAACCAGGTGTCGTGGATCAGCTCCAGGACATCGGTTTGCTCGGTTTCCTCGCCTGCGGTTTCAACCACGATCTCCATCCGCCGACCGTCGGGCAGCAGTCGCACGCCGTCGCCGTCACGTTTGGTGAGCCCAAGCCCGTCCAGAAGTTCATTGGCCGCGTCGAGATCCAGCCGGGCCCATTTGTCCCGATACTCTTCCTTGAAGAGCGGGCTGCGCTCCAGGACCGTATTGTTGGAGGCGGTGGCGAGCCCGAAATAAATCACCTCGTTGATTTCCTCGCGGTCGATCGCAAGGCTCAGCGCGTGCCGGAAATCCTTGTTGCGGAACAATTCGCGCCATGCGGGATCGGCCACATGCATGTTCGGGAAGATCGCAATCCGCGCACCCTGTGCGGTTTCCCACAGCCGGGTTTTGAAATCCTCTTTCGCTTCTGCCTGTTTGAGAAACGTGAAATGACTCATGAACAGGCTGCGCGCCTGCAGGTCAATTTCGCCTGCGCTGGCCTTGGCGGGGATCAGTTTGCCATCGGAAATGTTCATCAGAACCCGGTTGATATAGGGCAGCTGGTTCCCGGCGCTATCGACCCGGTGAAAAAACGGATTGCGCACGAACACGAATTGCTGGGCCGGCGGCCGGATTGTGTTGAACCATGGCTGCAGCGTGGGCAGTGCCGGGTTGTCCATGTCGTAAAGATTGTCGCGACTGTTGTGCAGCGGGCCCCAGCCACGCATGCGGCGTTTCTTGATCGCGGCCTGCAATGCTTCGGGGTCGGCATATTTTTCGTGAAATTGCTTCAGATAATGCGCCGGACGATAGATGAAAGGTGGGCGCGGCCCTGCCAGTGCGGGCAGAAAGAACGGGTTGGGCTTGGACCAACTGAAGCGAATGGTGCGGGCGTCAATGATCTCGACCTTCGCGACCTCGCCGTCGACCTTCATGAGGACCGGTGGCCCGAGCGGCGCGAGATCCGGATTGTTGGCGACATCATCCCACCAGTAGCGAAAATCCTCGGTGGTGAATGGATGGCCGTCTGACCATTTGTGTCCTTCACGCAGGGTCAGCGTGAAGACCTTGTCGTTCTCACTCTCGAAAGCTTCGAGGATGTCGGGCACCAGATTGTAGGTGCGGTCGTAACCCACGAGCCGAGCGTATCCATAGACGGTCATCAAACGCGTATCGCGGGAGCGGGCCATTGCGATGCGCAAATCCCCGCCATAGGCGCCAACAGACTCAGCCCCCACGACGCTGGGTGGGTTGGGCAGGCGTTGGTCGAGTGGCGGCAGTTTGCCCGCCTCGACTTCGGCCTGTACTGCGGGCGCTTCTTCAAATGCCAGCGCAGATGTTGTGAATGCGGCAACCAGGGCGGACAGGCCAAGGGCGGCGATGGTGATCCTGGGATTCATGTCAGGCGACCTCCGGAAGTGCGCCGCGATCAGGGTCGGCACGTACAAAATGTCCATCGGCGATCTCGACCAGCCGTGGCTGGCTTTGGTCGTCGATGGTAAAGGGTGCTGGCCAGTTGGATGGGTCGGATGCGCGATCCGCCATCAGGCCACTGAGGTCCAGCTTTTTCTCGATATTCGGTTCGGGCACGGCTGACAGCAGTGCGCGGGTATAGGGGTGCGCGGGGTTGTTGAACAACGTTGCTTTTGGCGCCATTTCCACCAGACGTCCCGCACACATCACGGCGATCCGGTCCGCGATATAGTCGACCACCGCCAGATTGTGACTGATGAACAGATAGGTCAGACCGAGTTCTGATTGCAGATCCTTCAGCAGGTTCAGGATTTGCGCCTGAATCGAAACATCGAGGGCGCTGACCGGTTCATCACAAATCAACAAATCCGGCTTGAGGGCCAGAGCGCGGGCGATTCCGATGCGCTGCCGCTGGCCGCCGGAGAAGCTGTGGGGATATCGGTTCAGGAACCGCGGGTCGAGACCGACCAGCCGCATCAGTTCACGCACGGTGTCGGCGCGCGATTCAGCATTGCCAATTTTATGAATCACCAGCGGTTCGGAAATGATGTCGAACACGGTCATGCGTGGGTTGAGTGATCCGAAGGGGTCCTGGAACATGAACTGGACCCGGCGCCGGAAGTCTTTCAGCTCGCGGTTTTTCAGGGCCAGCACATCGACGGGCTGGCCACCTTCGAAAAACGTGATGGCGCCGCTGTCTGTGCTGAGTGCGCGCATGACAAGCTTTGAAGTTGTTGTCTTGCCGCAGCCGGATTCGCCGACGAGGCCCAGGCATTCGCCGCGCGCGATTTCAAAACTCACGTCATCCACGGCGAGAACCTTGCGGGCTTCCTGAGACCCGAAATAGCTGCCCTTGCGGATGGTGAAGCTCTTGGAAAGATTTTCGACCCGCAGCAACGGCCCCTCTGCCGTATCCCGGGCACGATCCGCATCAGGTTTCAGCATATTCCCGGTTTCAGCCTTGATCTCGCGCAGCGGCACCAGCCGTTCACCTTCCTTGAGGTCGAACCGGGGCACGGCGTTCAGCAACGCCTTGAGATAGGGATGACTGGGGTTCTTGTAGATCGCGTCGAGACTGCCGCTTTCCATCACCTTGCCGCGGAACATCACCACGACCTCTTCGGCGACATTGGCGACCACACCCAGATCATGGGTGATCATCAGAACGGCCATCCCTAGTTCGGATTGCAAATCCTTGATCAGCTTCAGGATCTGCGCCTGGATCGTCACGTCGAGCGCGGTGGTCGGCTCATCGGCGATGAGAAGCGCCGGCCGACAAACCAGCGCCATGGCAATCATGGCCCGTTGACGCAGTCCGCCGGACAATTCGAACGGATAGGTTTTCATGGCCCGTGCGGGATCGGGGAACCCGACCAGCCGCAGCATGTCCGTCGACAATTCCCGACCTGATTGCTTGTCCACCTTGCGGTGCAGATGCAGTGCTTCGCTGATCTGATCTCCCACTGTGTGGAGCGGCGACAGAGAGGTCATCGGCTCCTGGAAGATCATCGACACCCGGCCACCGCGTATCGCACGTATCTGCGGTCCGTCACGATCGAGTTTCGCGAGGTCGACAGGTGTGCCGTCGCCATTCGGGTCCGTGAATAGAATTTCGCCGCCTGCGATCGAGCCAATATTGGGCAGGATGCCCATGATGGCCTGACTGCAGACCGATTTGCCCGAGCCGGATTCGCCAACCAGTGCGGTGGTTCCGCCAGGGCGGATGCGGAAGGATACACCGTCGACAGCGCGGATCTCCTCGCCATGGACTGTGAAATCGACCTTGAGGTCGCGTACGGAAAGAAGGTCGTTCATCGGCGCCAATCCGCTGGATTGCCCCAGCCGCTCAAGGCAGCGGGGGTCTTTTCATGTTGTGTCGTGTCACTGGCACCCAGGCCGATGACGGCAAAGTTCCGTGCTGTCGCGTCCGACATCTCGATGTCCCGGGTCTGGGTCACGCGGAAGGCTTGTCGGCAGATGTCTTCGAAGCCTTCGAGCGTGGAGTGGAGAGCGATCTTGTTGCCACCAGCACGCAGGGTCAGTTGCATCCAGCCCGCTTCGCGGTCACGCCGGGTAGAGAAATAGGACAGTTTGAGTGTGTCGAGGTCCTGCCAGGGAATTCGGGCTGACCCCCAGCCGGTCATTTCGATGGCCGCGTCGTCGAGGGTGACCACTGTGCGTGTGTGCAGCCAGGTGCGCAGGCCAAACAGGCCAAAAAAGATCGCGGGGGCGGCGAGCACATAGGTCGCGATGGCCCCGGGCGCGATGAAGAACATCGGGGTGACGCAGGCAGCAACGCCAAGGCAGGCGCGCAGCAAATCCGCGTTCAGATCGCGACGGTGGTAGCGGTGTGTGGTCATGCGACGGGGAAGACCTCTGCGGCCGAAAGCCAGCGCGCGGCAGGATGCTGTTTGGTGTGCGCGACAAACTTGCGCACAAACTCTTTCGATTCCGTTTCCATCACCGCGTGATGGGTCATCAGGCCGGTCGCCTCTTCGCCATCGACCGTGCCGGTGCGGCGCGCTTCGAGATGCGCACAGGCATCAGCGAGAATATTTTCTGCGCCCAGAAAACCGCCGGGCGTTCCCGTGCGTTTGCCCTGCCAGTCCACGATGTCGAGATGTACATTGTTGGCGCGGACACCGGGAATGGGAGAGAGGCGCGGGCGTGGGCCCAGCGTACTCAAGCCGCGAAAGCCAAGCTCGGGCAGGAACGGGATCAGGTGCGGCGCGATGCGGTTCCACGGGGGCACCAGCACCGGCAGAAACTCAGGGAAGCGCTCGAGCGCCTGGGTGCCGGTTGCCAGATCACCGATCACATAGGCCGCCGGTCGGCTGTCATCGAGTTCGATTTTGCGCGCCTTGGCATCGGCCGCATCGGCAAAATTTGTGTGGGCATAACCATGTTGCAGGACAGCGACATGCTTTGATGTCTGCAATCGTGCCTGCAGGGCCGGGGTTGCCTGTGCGGGCACGACCGCGAGCGCCAGCGGCACGTCGAGCGTGTTGTGAAGGTCCAGCAAGTGTTCGAGCGCTTGCGTGTGGTCAGCTGCATCATCATCGCGCCACCAGAATGTGGCAGTGCGCCCGTCCTCCATCCAGAGGTCAAGCTCGCGCGTGAGGGCTTCCCAAGCCGTATCCGGCTCGTGCGCGCCTTTGGTCATCGCCAAGGCCATGTGTCCGTACAACTCTCCCTGCCTATCCGGGCCCCTCAACCCGGATCGTCTTCTTGTATGCACAGTAGCGGGATCAGGCGTCGGGGTTAACCACGATTTCGCCAGTTTAGGCACCAATTTCGGCATTTCGATGTTGATTCAGGGATTCGATGAGCATCGTGGCTGTTTTTTTGGCGCCAGCCATGTCGACCGGCGCGGAAATATGGTCGTCGCGGGCCATCGCGCGCTGGATCGCCCGGGCGACATTTTCGGCCGTGACGGTGCCGGGTTCGACGATTTCGAGTGCGCCTTTGTTGGCCAGGAGACTGCAGCGCAGGGTCTGCTCACTTTCCAGCCCGCCCGCATAGGGAATGCAGACCGCCCGTGTGCCTGCAGCCAGAACCTCCATCACCGTATTGTAGCCACCCTGCGAGATCGACAGGGTGCAGTTGGCGAGCAGTTGACGGAAGTCTGGACGCGACCGCTCGACGGTCACACCGTCCGGGGCGTTGTCGCGATAGGCGGCAAATTCTGCGTCAGGCAGGTTGTGGCCTATCAGCACCCGCCAGGGCGCCTGGGACAGTGCCGAAACAGCGCGCGCATCCATCGCGGCCTGCAGCATGTCATCGCTGACCGCGCCGCCCCCGGTTGAGACAATCACTTCACCTGCACCCGCCCCGTTGCTCTCCGGTGTCAGGGGTGGGTCGGCGACATAGCCGGTGTAGCGGGAGATGTCGGCGATCTCGGACATCCGCGGGAAGGTTTCGTCGAACGTGATGAAGTCCCGGTCACCATGGATCAGCACCAGATCAAAATAGCGACGGACCCGGTCGACCATCTCGTCGACCCGTTCGGGTTTGCCGGGCTCAACAAGAATATCGCGTACGGAGGATACGATCAGCGGGCGTGGTGCCGGCGTATTGCGGGCGGCTTCAATCAAAGGTTCGATCTCGAAACGCATTTGCCGCCGTCCGAACGGGTACATCTCGATCAGGATGATGTCCGGTGTGGTGCGATGATAGATGTCGAGCAGCGCGTCCTTGCGGGTGGCCTTCCAGGTGTCGTCGATCGGCTGATCATGTTCGTCGACCAGAACCTTGAAAAATTTGTCGGTCGCCCGGGTTGGGGAAAGTTGTTCGAAGCGGCTTGCGCCCGGATCAAACCCCGGCACGGGTGTTCCGCCCGAAACTAGCGTGGTGTCAAACCCGTTGGCCTCAAGCGCACGACACAGGGTGCCGGCGCGCATCAAGTGGCCAATGCCGAGCAGATGCTGAACATAAAAGAGTATTCTGGGGCGCGGGCTCATTGTGTGGTTTTTGCCATCTTCAACCTTTGAGTGGAAGGTTGAGCTGCGTGATTTTTGCTGACCCATCGGTGGCCGCGTCGAACACCTGCCCGCGCCGTCGGGACATTTCGTCGGGGGTTTCCCCCGAGAGGTCCCAGCCGGTGGCGATCCCGTAGACAGTGCGGATCACCCCGCGATGGGTGATGACGATCCGCGGCCCGTCCTGTTTTGCAGCCTCGCCGAGAAAGTCGCCGATCCGGCCCAGCATGTCGCGTCGGCTTTCGCCGTTCTTCGGGCGGTGATCGGCATTGTGTGCGCTGTCACCTTCCGTCGCCTCCATCTCGTGCAGATTGCGACCTTCCCAGATGCCCCAGGATTTTTCCATCAACCGCGGGTCGGTTTCGATGGCGCCAAGTTCGGGGTGGGCGGATTTGAGAATTTCGGCCGTTTCCATGCACCGGATCAGCGGGCTGGAAACGATCGGGCAATCGATCAGGGCCTTGGGCAAGCGCCACGCCGCAACCATATCGCGTCCGTCATCGTTGAGAGGAATATCCTTGCGACCCTGAAGTCGGCGTTCGACATTCCAGTCGGTCAGGCCGTGACGGAGAAAGACAAGCTGTGTCATGTGGACCTCACGACCATGGCGACGGTTTTCAGGGTGGCGTCGAGCCGTTCGGCGGCGACCGGCACGTCATATTGTTCGCGCACACGCCGGGCGGCGGCCGCTCCCATGCGTGCGCGGGTTTCCGGGTCTTCGATCAGGCTCTGGACGGCTTTCGCGAAGGCCGCGGTGTTGTCGGGTGGCGGCAAGCGGCCGGTGACGCCGGAGGCAACAATATCGGGAACACCGCGTTGTTTGCTGGCGATCACCGGCAATCCGGCGGCTTGGGCTTCCAGCAGGGCGATACCAAAGGCTTCGTCCACCGCGGGCCAGACCAGCATGTCGCTGGCCGCATAGATCTCGGCCAGTTCATCGGATTCGAGCGCGCCCAGAAAGGTCACGCGATCGGGTGCCGCGGCCTCGAGGGTCTGGGAAATGGTTTCGCGCCGGGGGCCGTCTCCTGCGACGAGCAGTTGCCAGTTGTCGCCGGGGACCTGTTTCAGGGCTTCGGCCAGCTGCGTGTAGGAGCTTTCTTTTGCCCCGGCGCGCATCATGCCGACAGCCAGCAGCAGCACCGTGTCTGTGGGCCAGCCGCGCCGTTTGGCGTGGGCGTCGCGCAGGTTTGTACGCCGTGATATCGGGCCGTCATAGATGGATGAATCCACAAATGGCAGCAACCGGCGGTGCAACACGGGCTCACGCGCTACCGGTTGCAGGCAATCCCAGTCGTCGCTGTTGAGGGTGAGAATGGCATCAGCCCGGGCGATGGCAGCATTGGCGCCCTGATAGCCAATATCCCACTTTCCGCCAGCCTGTTTGGGCGCGGAGGAGGCTTCGGCGATCAGGTAGGGAATGTTGAACGTGTCAGCGATCCGGGGGCCCAGCCAGTCCGGTGTCTTGTGATAGAGGTGATAGGTCATCCAGGCTTCGGGCCGTTCGTGCAGGGGGCGGGCGCGAAGCTGTCGAATCAACCGCGCGGCGAGTTGGTCTCCAAGAGCTTTCAGGCGTGTTTGCCGCGCCGCATCACCTTGCCCGTCACGACTGACAAAATGTGAGATCAGTTCCGGGGTATGGCCGGCATGGCGCAACGCGGCCATGAACAGACGTGCGAGATGTCGATCACCGGACGGGGTCGGGTGATCGGGCGGCTTCATCGGGGCGTAGAACGCGACCCGCATATCAGGCTGCTGCCTTTGTTTTCGGTGCGGAATCGGCGTCCAGCGCGCCAGAGATAGCATCGATGCCAGCGCGCAGATCGAATTCTGTCCGCACCCGCGCGGTGCCCGCTGCCGCGAGCTGTGCGCGCAGTTCGGTGTCGGTGGCCAGACAGGTGATGGCTGCCGCAAGTGCGTCCGGATCCCCCGGCGGCACCAGAATTCCGGTTTCTCCATCCTGGATGAGCTCAGGTATGGCCGACACGGCTGTTGAAACGCAGGCAACGCCAACCGCTTGCGCTTCCATCAAAACATTGGGCAGTCCGTCACGGTCGCCATCGGCGGCAATCTTGCTGGCGAGCACAAAGATGTCGGCATTGGCGAGCAGCGCCTTCACATCGCTCTGGGGTTTGCGGCCATGCCAGGTGATTCGCTCGCTCAGGCCCAGCTCTCCGGCGCGGGTTGTCATGACCTTTTCCTGGTCACCGCCACCGATATGTTCAAAGCGCCAGTTGAGGGTGTCGGGCAACCGCGCCAGCGCGTTGAGCAGGTCGTCGTAACCCTTTTTTTCAACGAGCCGCCCGACTGATGTGATCCGTACAGGGCCGGTTTGTTGGGCTGGAGCGCGCGCGGTGCTGCCCGCAAACCGCGCGAAATCGAGACCGTGATAGTGGAGCCGCACTTTTCCTTCGTCCGGCCCCATCAGGGCGCGCAGGTGGTCGGCCCCATAGCGGGTGCAAGTGGTCAGCCATTCAGCATCTGCGATTTTCTCGCGCTTTTCCCACTCCGGGGTGGTCCAGATATCTTTTGCATGGGCCGAGATCGCAAAGGGAAGCTGGCGGATCGCGGCGGCGTAGCGGGCCACCGAAGCTGGGGTGTGCAGAAAATGCGCGTAAATCATCCCGGTGTCGTTGTGCAATTCTTCGGCGAGCACACAGGCCTGACCGAACCGGCGCATGCGGTTGGAGGTGCGATCGCGCCGCAGGTCGTTTCGGAAACGTTGTCGCGCTGCCGGATAGCCGGGCAATTTTCGCACCTTCCACCAGCAGCGGAGTACGCGGAACGGCTCACGCCACAGATACTCCGGCAGGTAGTTCACCGAAGCCGCAATCTCATCGTGGATCGGGTGAGTCGCCGGGTCGTAGGGATGGCGCAGGGACTGGATATCGATTGTGTGCCCGCGGCCTTCAAGCCCGTGCAACTCCTGCGCAATGAAGGTCTCGGACAAACGCGGGTAGCCTTTGAGCACCACGGCAATGCGCGATCCTGCCCCAGTTTCACTGGCGCCGTTGTCGCGGTGTGCGTTCACTCAGGATTGTCCGGCGTGCCGGCCCCGTGTTTCGCGTGCGATGACCCGCATTTTTTCGCGACGCCGGCTCGCGGCAATGTCGACAAGCCGGTTCACGTTGCGCAAGCCATCCAGCAGGCCCGGAACGATGACATCAGATGGCACGCTTTGCTGCGGCAAATGACGCAGTGCTGTGGCCATGATCTTCCAGTCTTCCTCCGGGTTGTCGAGAATCTCGGGAGAGTCCGGCATCAGCATTTTGACCAGTCCCATCTCCTGCATCCGTGAGGCACGCAGGAACTGTTCAAGCCGTGGCCGGGTGCGCGGCACAATCAGGGCCGGTTTGTCGAAGGACAGAATTTCGCAGACCGTGTTGTAGCCCCCCATCGCAACAATCCCGCTGGCATTCGAAATGAACGCTTCGGGGTGATTGTCGAAGGTGATCGAATCCACATTGTCGAGCCGCGCCATGCGGGCGTTGAACTGTGACTGCAGGTCGGGGTCGAGGAAAGGCCCGAACACAAAGAACGCCGGGACGGGTTGTGCCGGGTCGTTTTCATAAGCGCGCAGCACCCAGTCAAAGACCTGTTCACCATCGCCACCACCACCGGCCGTGACCAGGATATAGGGCTTGTCCTCGAATGGCATCTCGGCCAGGGGCTGCGAATTCGACCGCAGCGCCCGACGCAAATAACCGGTGTAGACAGTTTTGCGCGCGACCTTGGCCGGCAGGTTCAATCCCTCGAGGGGGTTGCTGACCTGAGGCAGGCCATAAATCCAGATTTCGTCGTAAAGATTCTCAAGCGTGGGCAGAACGTTCTTGTTCTGCCATTCCGGGGCGAGCAAGACCGGGTCGTCAAGAATGTCGCGCAAGCCCAGAACCAGCTGCGTGCCGCGTTCCTTGAGTGCGATGAGAGTGTCGAGCACTTCACCGCGCATGCCGTGGGGTTCCTTGTCGACGATGAAGACGTCGGGCTCATAGGACAATGCTGTGTGGCGGATGATGTTGGCCCGTAGCGCCACCGTTTCCTCGATATCCATCGGCAGCTTGAGGGGCGTGTACTCGCCATTCTGAAGCTTGATCACGCCGGGGATGCGAACAAAGTCGACCCGTTCGCGGAACTCGAAGTTTCCGATGATCGGGGACCCGGACAGGATCAGGACACTGACGCCGGGATCGTGTTGCACGAGGGAATGGGCCAGCGCGCGGCAGCGGCGCAAATGGCCAAGGCCGAACGTATCGTGGCTGTAGATCAGGACTCGCCGGTTGCGGGTCGCCATGCGTGGCTCCTTTGCCGGGGCGCATTTCGGCGCGGACTATGCCACATCATGGGCCGTGGCAGGAAGCCATTGATTCAGACCAATCTTCGGGGGTTTCTGCAATGGATTTACCGCGCTTGTTCCGATGGGTTAGTGTCGTCATGTCTGCACGATTGTTTGGTTGAGGAGAAGTACGTGAACGAACGCCTGGAACGGAGCATGTACAGCTTCGTATTGCGGTACTCTGGTCGCCAGCAGCTCTACATTCTTATGTTTGTGGTCCTGTCCTGGCCGATTGGCTTCATGTTGCTCGATCTGCCCAAGCAGATCATCAACCGTGCGCTGGGTGCTGCGCAGGACGTCTATTCGCTCGCGGTGCTGGGCTTCGCCGAGATACCCTTCGCCATTTCCCAGTCGACCTTTCTGGTTCTGCTGTGTTCGCTGTTTCTGGCACTGGTTGTTCTGAACAATGGACTGAAGTTTCATATCAACACCACCAAGGGCCGTACCGCCGAACGCCTGCTACGGCGTTTGCGCTACGCTTTGTTCTCACGAGTTCTGCGGTTCCCGATCCCGCATTTCAAGCGCGCCAGCCAGGGCGAAGTGATCTCGATGATCACGGCGGAATCCGAACCGATTGGCGCCTTCTTTGTTGGTGCTGTCGTGGATCCGATCTTCCAGGGCGGCCTGCTGCTGGTGGCGCTTGGGTTCATTATTGTTCAGGACCCGATGCTGGGTGTGGCCGCTGCCGCGTTTTATCCGCTGCAGATTTATGTCGTGCCGCGGCTGCAGAAAAAGGTCAGCGCGCTGGGCAAGGCCCGCCTGCGCCAAATCCGTCATCTCTCCGATCATGTTGGCGAAACTGTTGGCGGGATCGTCGATATCCACGCGAACGACACCTCGAATCTGGAACTGAGCCGCTTCGCAGACCGTCTGGGCAATATCTACAACATCCGCTTCGAGATTTTTCAGCGGAAGTACATGATCAAGTTCATCAACAACTTCCTCGACAAGCTGGCGCCGTTCCTCTTCTACCTGTTTGGCGGACTGCTCGTGATCAAGGGCTCGCTTGATATTGGCCAGCTGGTCGCCGTGATTGGTGCGCATCGGGAAATGTCGTCCCCCTGGAAGGAAATGCTGAACTGGTACCAGCAACAGGCCGATGCCCGGGTGAAGTACGATCAGGTGGTCAGCCAGTTTGACGTGCCCGACATGCTCGACGACAATTTGCAGCATTCTGATCCGGAAGAGGGCTTCCGGTTTGAGGGTGATGTGGAACTCTCGAATGTCAGCCTTGTCGACGAAGACGAAGTGCGCCGTCTGGCCAATTTGAGTATCAAGCTTGCCATTGACGGGAATTTGGCCGTGGCCGGGGCCGGCAGCAGCGGCAAGGAATATTTCGGCATGCTGCTCGCCAGGCTGGCAACCCCGTCTTCCGGGCAGCTGATTGTGGGCGGCAGAAATATTGTCGAGCTGCCGGAATCGATTACCGGTCGCCAGATGACCTATGTGTCATCATCACCATTCCTGCAGTCTGCGACGGTGCGCGACAATCTGCTCTATGGCCTGAAGTACCGACCATTGCGGCCGGCAGCCTATGACGATGAAGAAGCTCCCAAGCGCAAGCGTGACTTTGTAGAGGCAGCGGGTGCCGGCAATATCGACTTCGATTTTCGCGCTGACTGGATCGATTATGACGCCGCGGGCGTAACGGATTCCAACGAGTTGTTTGTGCGGATGGTTGAAACTCTTGATGTCGTTGAATTGTCTGATGACATTTACAACCTTGGACTGCGTGGCACGATCGACCCCGATATGCGCGCGGATATTGCCGCCGCCGCACTCAAGGCCCGCGAAGCTCTCGCGGACCGGCTGGAAGAAGATGAGTATCGTGGTCTGGTCGAGAAATTCGATCGTGCGACGTTCAACACCAATGCCAGCGTCGCGGAAAACCTGATCTTTGGCACGACCGTGGGTGATGCGTTCGACCACAATTTGATGGCGGAGAATCCTCACGTCCTTGACGTGCTGCGCGAGGCGGATCTGATCGATGATCTGCTCAAGGCGGGCCGCGAGGTTGCGGAAACGATGATCGAAATCTTCGCCGATCTGCCGCCCGGTCACGAGTTCTTCGAGCAGTATTCCTTCATCAGCTCCGAGGATTTGCCGGAGTTCAAGACCTTGCTGTCGCGAACGGACAAACACGGTTTCGACGACATGCGTCCTGAAGACCGCACGGCTCTTTTGTCGCTGCCGTTCAAACTGGTGGTGGCTCAGCATCGCCTGGGCGTTGCGGATGAGACATTGCAGCAAAAAATTCTCAAGGCGCGTGAAATATTTGCCGAGAAACTGCCGGATGACCTCAGAGGCGCCGTCGAATTCTTTGATCCGGAAGGCTACAACGCGGCGGGCTCGTTGCAGGACAACATCCTGCTCGGGAAGCTGGTTTATGGTCAGGCCGAGGGCGGCAAACGCATTGGTGCTTTGATTGCTGATACGCTGGACAAACTGGGTCTGCGTGGCGCGGTGCTGGAGGCCGGCCTGGAGTTCCAGGTGGGCGTTGGCGGTGCGCGACTTTCCACAGGCCAGCGTCAGAAAGTTGGCATCGCACGTGCGCTTCTCAAGCAGTCGGAAATGATTGTGCTGAACGAATCCACGTCAGCCCTCGATCCTTCCGCACAGGACCGACTGGCAGAGAATATTCTCAATGCCCGGGACAGGCACGGTGTTGTCTGGATTGTGAACCGAGTGGGCATGACGTCCAGGTTCGATCGTGTGATTGTTCTCGATGATGGACGACTGGCCGAAGACGGCACCTATGTGGAATTGGATCAAGACGGAACCGCATTGCGCGGGCTGCTGGAATCAGCCTAGCCCTGCAAAACTTGAAAGTGTGACCTTGTATGGTCACGGGGAGACATAAGACGTGAGCCTGAACGAAGAAGTCGAGCTGCTGCGGAACATTCCGCTTTTTGCGAAGCTGGAACCGTCAAAGCTGAAGCTGTTGGCATTTACCTCGGAACGAATCACCTATGAAACCGATCAGGTTTTGTTTCGTCAGGGGGATGTGGGTGATGCGGCCTATATCATCGTCGATGGCTCGGCCAAGGTGCTCGTCGAAACCGGCGAAGGCGAAATCGAAGTGGCGACACTCGGGCGGAATGATTTTGTTGGTGAGATCGCCATCCTTTGCGATGTGCCGCGAACCGCCACTGTCCGGGCCTCCAGCCAGACCGTGACCCTGCGGATTACCAAGGATCTGTTTTTCCGGCTGGTGGCTGAATTCCCGCAGATGTCGGTTGAGATCATGCGTGAACTGGCTTCGCGCCTTGAGCAGACGACCCAGCAACTGCGCGAGGCACTGGCGCAGAACAAATAGTCTGCCCCGGCGACCTATGTCATGAGCCGTCTAGATAGTTTTATTCGCCGGATGCAGGCCCAGCGCGACTGCCTGAATGCCGCTGTACAGATGTTGGCAGACATACCGGGGCCTGTCCTCGATCTGGGCCTTGGCAATGGCCGAACATTCGATCACCTGCGCGAAACCATGCAGGATCGTGAGATTTTCGTGTTTGACCGTGTGGTCAATTCCAATCCGAAAAGCACACCGGACCCCGATCATGTTTTCCTGGGTGAGGCCGATGCGCAGTTGGCGGTCGCTGCTGCGCGTTTCGGGAAAAGTGTGGCGCTGATCCATTCGGATCTGGGTACGGGCACCAGCGCGGATGCGGACCTCGCCGCTGCAATTGTACCGCTGCTTGTACCGTTGTTGCGCCCGGGCGGCATTCTGGTTGCGAACAATCGCTTCCCCGCAGACGCCTGGGACGAACTGCCCCTGCCCGATGGTGTGCCGGCCGAGCGCTACTTCATGTATCGGGTACCTGTTTAGGGGCGCCCCGCGACGGCGTTAGATGTCGATATCAACGATCACCGGCACGTGGTCCGAGGCTTTGGTCCAGCCGCGGGCGTCTTTGAGAATTTCAAATCCGCGCAACTTGCTCTTCAGGGGCTGCGTGACCCAGACATGGTCGAGGCGGCGCCCGCGATCGCCTGCCCGCCAATCTTTCGAACGATAGCTCCACCAGCTATAGAGTTTCTCGGGCTCCGGTGCGAAATGGCGTACGGCGTCGATCCAGTCATGCGCGGCCTGCATCTTGTCCAGACGCTCGATTTCAACCGGTGTATGGCTGACGACCTTGAGCAGCTGCTTGTGTGACCAGACGTCGGACTCAAGTGGCGCAATATTGAGGTCACCAACCATGATCCGCTTGGCGCGTGGCGTTGCGGTCTTGGTCCACCAGTCCGTGACTTCATCAAGGAATGACAGTTTATGGGCAAACTTTTCGTTCTTGGCAGGGTCGGGTTCATCGGCGCCAGCCGGGATGTAGAAATTGTGTATTTCGACCCCGCCTTTGATCTTCACCGAGATGTGGCGCGTGTCTTCACGGCCGCACCAGTTCTCCCCACCCTTGGCTGTGAAGGGCACTTTTGAGAGGACCGCGACCCCGTTATAGCCCTTCATCCCGCGCATATGGCGGTGTGGATAAAGATCACTCAGGGCGTCGTGGGGGAACAATTCATCGATCACCTTGGTTTCCTGCAGGCAGACGATATCCGGTGCCGCCTGTTTCTCGAGTTCCGCAAAAAGCGGCGCTCGCAGGCGCACTGAATTGATGTTCCAGGTCGCGATCTTCATGAGGTGCTAGCGGACCGAAATTTCGATGTCGCTAAGACCGTCGATATGGCCGTGCATCTTGTCGCCGGAGACCACCGGGCCGACACCGTCAGGTGTGCCCGTGTAGATCAGGTCGCCGGGTGCGAGCGTGACCAGACCGGACAGGTTGGCGATGGTTTCCTGCAGGTTCCAGATCATCAGCTTGAGATCTGAATCCTGCTTGGTCTCGCCGTTCACCTTCAGCCAGATATTGCCCTCGGGGAAATGCCCGACTTCGGACACCGGGTGGATGTCACCGCAAGGTGCGGACTCATCGAAGCCCTTGCCCATGTCCCACGGACGACCTTTCTCGCGATGGGCGATCTGGACGTCGCGACGGGTCATGTCGAAGCCGGTTGCATAGCCATAGACGTGATCAAGCGCATCGGCTTCGCTGATATTCGCACCACCCTTGCCAATTGCTGCGACCAGTTCCATCTCGTAGTGGAAATTGTTCGTCTGGGGCGGGTAGTCGATGGTGCCGCCGGTCGGCACGATGGCGTCGGCGGGCTTGCAGAAATAGAAGGGCGGATCGCGCTCATCGCCACCCATCTCGCGGATATGGGCGACATAGTTGCGGCCGACGCAGAAAATACGACGCACCGGGAAACGCTTGCTTTCGCCAACAATGGCAACGGACACCTGTTCGGGTGCCGGAATGACGTAATCCATCCCTGACCTCATTTGTGAAGAAAAATTATTCCGCGCCTTTGTAATGCGGACAGTGACTGCTTGTCACCCGCCGGGCGCGTTTGAAGGGAAAAAGACTTGTGGTTGGGTTTACGGTCAGGCGACGTCGGCGCCGGCGCGCGCGGCCGCACGTCGTCGTGCTGCGGTCCCGAAGGCTTCAAACAGCGCCCGATTGAAGGTGTGGGTCTCTGTCCGGAATTCGGCATGCCACTGGACCCCGATCACAAAACCCGGGGCATCGGGCATGGAAACGCCTTCCACAACCCCGTCTTCGCTGAGCGCTTCGACAACCAGCCCATCAGCGATGCGGTTCAGGCCTTGCCCGTGGAGAGAGTTGACAGTCACCTCGCGGCCCTCGATTCCGGCGCGTTTGGCGATATCCGCGAACAGTCCGTCTTTGGACAGGATCACGGGATGACGCGGACCGAAGCGTGTGGCCATGCTGTCGGTCTGGGGCATGCGATGATCGTTGTGACCTTCGACTTCCCAGAGATACGGGTGCAGGGACCCGCCCAATGCGACATTGATTTCCTGAATTCCGCGGCAAATACCAAAGATGGGCAGGCCGCGTTCGACGGATTTGCGGGCCAGCGGCAATGTCGTCGAATCCCGCAACGGGTCCCGATAGGTCTCTGGCCGAAACGGCTCACCGTCGTAATGATGGGGTTCGATATTGCTACGCCCGCCGGTCAACACCATGCCATCGAGGCGGTCAATGACATCATCAACGGGGTAGGTGCCGCCATGCTCGGCATCGCCCATGGTGGGAACCAGCACCGCGATGGCGCCACAGGCCTCAATGACAGAGGCCACATACTTGTAGCCCGTCGCGAGCATGTCGAAGCCGTTATTGTCTTTCAGCTCGGCATTCACACCGATCAGCGGGCGGATTGTATCGGTACGGGCCATGCAAAAACTCAAACGGGTTCCGGGAGGACTGCGCCACAGGACGGGCGCAGGCGCTAGTCTAAAGAAATAGCCGTGTTGGGATCGACGGTCGAGAACAAATCACGGGCGTTCTTGAAGGTCACACCAAAGCGCGGTTCCATCAGGGCCACCTCGACCCGGGCCCCCTGGGCATCGACCACACGCCATTTGGCAAGCCGCAACGGCTTGTCCTCGAACATCAGGGTGACGGTGCCGCTGTCGGGGGCATCCGTTTGCACGAGGGTCACCCGGAAGGCCTGTGCGCTCCGCTCGAAATCCGTGATCGTCAGATCGCCACTGAGCTCGATGGTTTCTTCCAGCAGGAATCCCGCCGGAGTTTCGCTGACGGGCAGGAAGGTGGTCTGCTTCAGTTCGGTGTCGTGGAACATCAGAATGATGTCGCTGGCGATCATCAAGACAGGGGTCGGCGGGGCGTACTCGATGCGCAAATGATTGGGACGATTGAGAAAGATTCGCCCCTCGGCCATGCCCTGCTCTGAAAACTGCAGGAACCGGCTTTCCATCGTTGTCAGATCGTTCATATAGGTCTCGATCCGGGCGATATCGGCGCGGTCGGCATCTGAAAGCGCCACGGTTGTGGCGTCCGCGAGGGCTGCAGGACCGCCACAGGCGATTCCGATCAGAAGTGCGCCCGAGAGCGCGCGTTTTCGTAAACCAATCATGGCCTATAGATAGGTCGTTCGCGGGCAAATCGCGAGTGGCGATTTTGTGACCGAATTCCTGTCGGGACGCCTAGCTGTGGTCGCTGACCAGAACTTCACGTTTCCCGACATGGTTGGCTTGTCCGACCACACCCTCTTTTTCCATCTGTTCGATGATCTTTGCGGCGCGGTTGTAGCCGATCGACAGGTGGCGCTGGACGAAGCTGGTGGAGGCCTTCTGCTCGCGGGCCACCAGTGCGATGGCCTGATCGTAGAGATCGTCGCCGCTGGATTCACCCGTGGGCTCAAATCCGGGGATGCCGTCGGCGGCCCCTTCATCCTCGGTGACCTCATCAAGATAGTCAGGTTCTCCCTGGGCCTTGAGATAGGCCACCAGATCCTCAACTTCCGTGTCGGCCAGAAACGGGCCGTGGACACGGGTGATGCGCCCGCCGCCCGCCATATAGAGCATGTCGCCCTGACCCAGCAGTTGTTCGGCGCCCTGCTCGCCCAGGATCGTACGACTGTCGATCTTGGTGGTGACCTGGAAGCTGATACGGGTCGGCAGGTTGGCCTTGATGGTGCCGGTGATAACGTCCACCGAAGGCCGCTGGGTCGCCAGGATAAGATGGATACCAGCGGCACGGGCCATCTGGGCGAGACGCTGAATGGCGGCTTCCACATCCTTGCCGGCGACCAGCATGAGGTCGGCCATTTCGTCGACCACGACCACGATATAGGGCAAGGGCACCATATCGAGAGGCTGCTCCTCGAACACCGGCTTGCCGGTTTCCTCATCAAAGCCTGTCTGGACCTTGCGGGAGAGGATCTCGCCTTTCTTGCGGGCCTCCTCGACCCGCTGGTTGTACCCGGCGACGTTGCGGACGCCGAGCTTGGACATGGCGCGATAACGATCTTCCATCTCGCGGGTCACCCATTTCAGGGCCACCACGGCCTTTTTGGGGTCGGTGACAACCGGGGAGAGCAGATGCGGGATGCCGTCATAGACCGAGAGCTCCAGCATCTTCGGATCGATCATGATGAAGCGGCACTGTTCGGGACGCAGGCGATAGAGCAGCGAGGCGATCATCGAATTGACG
>JABJAG010000038.1 GCA_018666195.1 Alphaproteobacteria bacterium | reverse complement strand
GGTGTCGACCACCATGCCCTCAGTTGGCCGACGCAGGCAGGAGGCGGCAAGCACGCGCTCACCCTCCACATGCACCATGCAGGTGCGACAATTGCCGTCGGGCCGATAGCCCGGCTCGGGCGCATAGCAGAGATGAGGAATCTCCACACCTTCACGCATAGCAACCTGCCAGATGGATTCATCGGGCGCAGCTTCGACGGTGTGACCATCGAGTGTGAAGGAAATACGTTCGCTCATGACATGGGCAGCGTGCCGTGTGCATGCCGCTCCTGTCCAGAGGTCTTACTTGATG
Source organism: Alphaproteobacteria bacterium (assembly GCA_018666195.1). GTDB lineage: Bacteria > Pseudomonadota > Alphaproteobacteria > UBA6615 > UBA6615 > JABJAG01. The sequence goes on along the minus strand of JABJAG010000038.1, from coordinate 7,160 downwards.
GCGATCAGTTCCACATCGAACATCAGCGTCGCATTCGGCGGAATTACGCCACCTGCGCCGCTAGCGCCATAGCCAAGGTCTGGCTTGAGGATCAGGGTGCGTTTACCGCCTGGCTGCATGCCAGCAACACCTTCATCCCAGCCTTTGATGACACGACCTGCACCAAGCGGGAAGGAGAAGGTCTGACCACGATCAACGGAGCTGTCGAACTTGGTTCCCTTTTTACCATCGTTGTAGAGCCAGCCCGTGTAGTGGACATCGACATTATCGCCAGCCTTGGCGATGTCGCCGGAGCCGACTTCGTGCTCGATATACTGCAATCCGCTGGAGGTTGTGATTGTCTCTTGTGCGTCGGAATTTTCGGTCATCGTAAATACCAGTGCCGCAACGAGAACCGCCGCAGACATCCATTTAGTGAGGTGAAGGTGAAACATCTACTGGAAGCTCCGAAGTTTGGGAAGCAGGACAGGGAGAGGTTAAACCGCAACCTCTCCCCGCCCGAAATGAATTGCGCGTGATTTTAATCATTGGCGTGCTGTAGCACACCTCTTTGAATCGCGCTTTTTAGGGCATCACCAGAATAGCAACCCATAGCGTTGGTTTGCTCGAGAAAGCCAAACTTGCTGTAAAATGGCTCTTTGCCGAACACGGAAGTTAGAAAAATTCGGTCGAAGGGCAATTTTACCAGCAGGCCTTCCATGATCAGGCGTCCGACGCCGTTCCTCTGATGATCCGGGGCTACCACCACGTCAAAGACCGAGGCATAGAATACTCCATCTGAGGTTGCGCGTGCAGCGCCCACAAGCAGGTCGCCCTTGAAAGCAAAGACCGCCGCGTAGCTACCGTGAAACGCGCGCGCGATATCGAACGGCTTGCTATCAAACAGATGCGCGTCAGCCATAATATTCGCCAGCCGCCACCAGTCGATGGCAGAGAGGTCGTCGCTCAGTATGTAGTCACTCTGAGAGTGTTGTTCATGGTCTTGCATGGTCCGGTTCCTGGTTTCGAGGTGTTTCGCCGGCTGCAGGCACAAAAAAACCGCCATGCAATGGGCCGGCGGTTCTTTTGATCAACTGCGATGTGGTGGTTGTCAGGCCATCGTCACCGCACAAAAGGAACCGCTCACACGTGCGCGTCGCGCAGTGTGTTTCCACATCGGGTACATGGTTACGGTCCGGTTGATCATGGCCGCGCTTTTAGGCGGGTGCGGTTGCGGCGTCAACCATTGACGTTGTTTCGCATTGCGCGCCAACCTTGCTGACTACCAAAAGGGAAAGGCTGTCACCATGAAAACAGAGAAAATAGGCCAGTATCTACCCGGCGACCCACGGTACGGAAAGAGCGCTGAAGAGTTGCGCCAGTACTACAGTCAAAAGCCAGCACAATGGGTGATTCTTGCCTGGGACAAGGTAGGGCAGACCAAGACGCGAGGCGCGTATATTGCCGCGCAGAAAGACTTTGCGGCCACGCTGGGAGAACGCCTGATTGGCTATGGCCATATTGTTAGTGATGACGGCGAGGAGACGCGCGCAACGACATGGTTTGTGCAACTCGAAGACCGTGAAGCGGCAGAGGCTTTTGTAGAGGACGATCCCCTTAACAAGGCGGGTGTTTACGATCAGATCGAAATCAAACGTTGGTCCAACAGCTTCATTAAGCGGGCATCTGAGTACAAGCGGAAGGGTATGCAGACCTATTTCTATACGGGATCAAAAATTAGAGATGCGGCCGACTTCATTGCCGAACATCTGCACGCCCATGAGAGTTACTTCAAGTCCTTTGAGGACAGTTTCATATTTCGCGGTCCACTGCGTTCCCCGGACGGATTGGAAAATGTTGGCACCGCGATCCTGATCGAATTGCCGGACCATGCCGCAGCTGTGGCGTTCTGGAACAACGAACCTTTTGCGGCCAATGGCGGCTACCAGGATGATTCTCGTATGTACCGCTGGGTGTTTGGGGATTGAGTTTTGCGGTATCATGGCGATAGGCACAGACTTGGATTTTAATCGTTCACCAATATCCTTAGATTAGGGTTTTGTGCAGCGCTACGCAGTGCCTTCAGGAGAATTTCGATCAACGATCCATTGGACATTCGAACACCTGTTGTGCTCGGAATCGAGACAGCGAGGTTGGACCTGATTAAAGACCCGGTTCACCTCAAAAGGTGGAGAGATCGAAGTATATTGCGGGGAATCTGCATTTGACGGTGCCGATCGTGTGTGGGTCCCACAAGCCAGGAACGATAATAAGGCATCACCGCCGCAAGAAGTCTTGTCCTAGCGGAGCACCGCGCCCGGAAAGTAACGCAGCACGCTTTCCATTGGATTGGGCGCAGCCTGGCCGAGCCCACAGATCGACGCATCGCGCATCGCTGCGGAAAGTTCCACCAACAGATCTGCGTTCCAACTGTCCGCTTGCATGAGCTTAGCGGCTTTCTCTGTGCCCACCCGGCAGGGTGTGCATTGGCCACAGCTCTCGTCTTCAAAGAATTTCATCAGATTAATGGCTGCGTCGCGCACGCTGTCTTCTTGCGACAAGACCACGACAGCTCCCGACCCCACGAAACAGCCGTATTCTTCCAAAGAGCCGAATGCGAGTGGAAGATCGGCCATTGAGGCTGGCAGAATGCCGCCTGATGCTCCGCCGGGGAGGTAGGCCTCTAACGCGTGACCCTCTGCCATGCCACCGCAATATTGCTCGACCAGTTCATGCAAGGTGATGCCGTTCGGCGCGATCTTTACACCTGGTGCATGCACACGCCCGGATACGGAATAGGCCCTTGCGCCGGTTTGTCCGTTTAGCCCCTGATCCCGGTACCAGTCCGAGCCGGATTCAAGAACTTCACGTATCCAGAATACTGTCTCGACATTGTGGACCAGCGTCGGTCGTCCGAAAACGCCGCTCTGAGCCACATAGGGGGGGCGGTGTCGGGGCAGGCCGCGTTTGCCTTCAAGAGATTCGATAAGCGCACTTTCCTCACCGCAGATATAAGCCCCTGCGCCGCGCCGCAGCTTGATGAACCCCGGTCCGATCACACCGGCCGCTTCGATGGAGGCAATTTCCCGACGCAGAATTTCGCGCGCCGCGGGATATTCGTCTCGCAGATAAATCCAGAGTTCTTCGGCATCGACAGCCCAGGCTGCGATCAGTGCGCCTTCGAGTACACCATGGGTGGCTCGTTCCAGAAACCAGCGGTCCTTGAAGGTTCCTGGTTCACCTTCATCAGCGTTGATAACAACTGTTCGTGGACCATCTTCTGCGGTGACGAAATCCCATTTTCGTGCCACGGGAAATCCAGCACCGCCCATCCCACGCAAATCTGATTTCTCAATTGTCTCGCGCACACTTTCATAGCTGCGGCTGCCGTTCACGCAGGCTCGGAAGATTGAATAGGCACCGTCTTGTCGTGTGTTTTCAAGAATTGGATAGGGCGGCAGAACGGTATCGACAGCATTGGCGTCGATTGCTGTGGAGACCGTTTTGACGGTCGCGTGATCAATGTGATTGTGGCCGACCTCTGCAATCGGTGCGTGATCGCAGCGTCCCATACATGGCGCGCGTAAAACCCGCACAGTTCCCGGTGCATTGTCAGACAGTGCGTCTTGAAGTGCAGCGGACCCGGCCATTTCGCATGGCAGGCTGTCGCAGACGCGCACCGTGATGGCGGGCATGGTTCCCTCGTCATCGGTTGCGACGTCGAAATGTGCGTAGAAGGTTGCGACTTCATAGACTTCGACGAGCGAAAGTCGCATCAGTTCTGCCAGTGCAGCCAAATGGTGTGGAGTCAGCCCGTGATAATGGTCTTGAATAACATGCAGGTGTTCGATCAGCAGATCCCGGGACATGGGTACATCGCCCAGCAAATTCCGTAATTCCGCAACGACATCGGTATCAACCTGACGTCCTTTGGGATGCGGAACGGCTCGGCGGCGTCCTTCGCCGGGGTGGTGGAAACGTTTGGGGGTTTTCGCGTTCATCGTCGGATACGAACTCCAGAGGGATGACACCGTGAAGCGCCAGGCGCGAAGAGTGAGGGGATGAAGGATGGGTGGTTTGGAAGCGACGGTGCGAATCGCATTAGATTGCGGCGCGAGGTCCGGGTCAACTGCGGACCGGTCATAGAACCAAGAGGGAATTGATGGAGCCTACAATCGAGTTACGTGTTGCAGAGCTTCTGGCATCGCGGTTGTGTCACGATCTGATCAGTCCGGTTGGCGCCGTAAACAGCGGTATCGAACTGATGACTGAGTTCGGCGATGACCCTGACGGCGATGCGCCTCGCCGAAAGGGGGGCGCAGACGCCACGGGCTCTGGCAGCTTTGCAGCGCATATGAGTTCTGCAACGCAGTCAGCACCGGCAGCTGTCTCGGGAGCGCCACAAATTGGGTCTGTTGGGGCGTTATTGGCACTGCAGTCCGGTGCCGATGCCATGCAGGGTGCCAATCAAAAGGAAATCAACCGTGCCGAGGATATCCTCGACCGTCTGGATCAAATCCGGGTCGGAATCCTTACAGGCAGTCTGACAGGCAGCGCTTTGACATCGATTGTCACGAACCTGAACGAACGTCGTCGCGACGATATTGAACCGCGTCTGGCGGGTCTAATTGACGAGATTGAACTTCGGGCAAGAGTTGAGTTGGCCAAGTTATCAATGATTTAGGTCTTTAATTCGCGATTTAGGTGTTTCGCGCATTTAGAGAAATACCAATATTTTCATATAGTTAAATATTCTCCGGAATGACGTTTCGTCACAAATTCGTCACGTGATCCCGCTTGCCGGACCGGTTTCTGACGCATATATTCCGCGCCCAAAATAGCTTGTCCGAAAACAGGGCAAGCGCAGGGGAACAGATCGTCATGGCGTCAAAACCGCAATCACCAGATTATGTGCCGACAGACGACGAAGAGTTCATGAATTCGATGATGCAGGAATTTTTCCGGCAGCGTCTGAGTGAATGGAAAAACGAACTGCTTCGTGAGTCCGGACAGACCCTTCATAACATGCAAACGAGCAGCGGGCAGGAAGCCGACATTGGTGACCGTGCTTCAGTGGAGAGCGAACGCGCTCTCGAATTGCGTACCCGGGATCGTGAACGCAAGCTGATCTCCAAGATTGATGATGCCTTGCGGCGCATCGAATCTGGCGACTATGGATATTGCGAGGACACCGGTGAACCCATTGGTGTGCGGCGGCTGATTGCCCGCCCGATCGCGACCCTGAGTATTGAAGCGCAAGAGCGCCACGAGCGAATGGAAAAAATCCACCGCGACGAGTAGCCGCGCGATCAGGGCTTTTCGCCGTCGCTTTTCTCATATTTGAAGCCGTACTCGCGCGCCTGTTCACAGCCGCCCGAAACCTGTTAGCTTTCGTCTGCATTGGGTCCGAAATGCAGGCCGGGAAGCAAGCTGACAGTAAGGGGCATAACCATGCGCGCAATGGTCGTTAGGGAATGGGGACAGCCATTTACGCTCGAGGAGCGGCCTGATCCGCAGCCCGGGCCCGGCGAAGCTGTCATGAAGGTCCGCGCTGCGGGGGTGGGGCTGACCCTGGTGACCATGCGGACAGGTGTTTTTGGTGGCGAAGCGCCGCGTGTCATGGGGCATGAACTCGGCGGGGATATCGTCGCTATTGGTGAAGGCGTCACCAACGTTAAACCCGGTGATCGCTGTGCGGTCTATTTCTATCTCAATTGCGGATATTGCCGCTGGTGCCATGGAGGGCGCGAAACCCTGTGTGAGAACCACGGCGGTTATGTGGGCGTCCATGTGGATGGTGGGTATGCCGATTTTGTGGTGCTGCCGGCGGGTAATTTCCTACCAATCCCGGAAGGGCTTGGTTACGAGGATGCGGCGATTGCAGCGGATGCGGTGAACACAAACTGGCACTGCATGCGCGAGCGGGCAAAAATTGCGCCCCATGATGATGTTTTGCTGATCGGCGCAGGTGGCGGTGTGGGTGTTCATGGCATCCAAGTGGCGAAGGCTTTCGGTGCCCGGGTCATCGCGGCAGACATTTCTGATGAAAAGCTGGAGTTCGCCAAAAAATGGGGTGCGGACGAGGTTATCAATGTTCGCGCGGTCAACGACATTGCAGGAGCGGCCAAAAAACTCACCGACGGTAGAGGCGTTGATGCGGCGGTGGATTATGTCGGCGCATCGGAGACCTTTACGGCGGCCATCGAGGCGCTGGCCACAGCCGGGCGCGCGGTGTTGATCGGCGCCAAGCCGAGCTCGGTCCAGATCGACCCTCTTGATTTGCTGATCAATGAAAAAACCATCACCGGTTCACGGCATTCGACCCGCACCGAATTGATGGAGACCATGGATGTGATGGCCAAGGGGACGATCAAATCCGCCATCGGCAAACGGGTGCATTTCACAGAAGTTGAAAGCCTGTTCGAAGATTTACAGGCTGAGACATTGTTGGGGCGTGGTGCGCTGACCTATGACGATTGATCATGGGGCACTGAGCACCCAATAACGAACAAAACGTTCCAGGAGGAATCAGATGGTTGAATTTTCACTCACAAAACGTCAGTTGGCACTGCGCGACAAGGCCCGCAAATTTGCGATCGAGGAAATGATTCCGGTTGCCGAGGTCGGTGACCGCGAGCCCGATCCGGCGAAGTCCTTTAATTGGGAGTTGATCCGAAAGGCCGACAAGCAGGGACTGCGGACATTGTCTGTGCCCAAGGAGTTTGGCGGCGGTGGCGCCGATGTGTTGACCCTTTCGATGGTTGGCGAAAACCTGGCCTACGGCGATCTGGGAATTGCGGTCGCCTTTGATCAGACTTGGAAGATCATGACCATGATCAGCCACCTGACCACAGCGCGCCAACGTAAGAAATGGTTGCCACGTGTGATGGATGATCCCGAGTGTTTGCTCGCCGCTGCTGCGACTGAGCCGTTGTCGGGGAGTGATTCGATCCTGCCCTACAACAAGCCCGATGGCGGGGTTCGAATGACCGCCAAAAAGAAGGGTGATAAATGGATCCTGAAGGGGGAGAAACGGTACATCTCGAATGGCGGTCTGGCGAATGTCATCTATGTGATGGCACGCACGGATATGCGCAAACCGCCGCTCAAGAGCATGACTGGTTTCCTGCTGACTTCTGACACGCCCGGCTATTCGGTCACGGAGATCTGGGACAAGCTCG
>JABJAG010000008.1 GCA_018666195.1 Alphaproteobacteria bacterium | reverse complement strand
TTGACGGCCCATCAAAAAGGGCGAGAGATACCGGATTGCCGCAACCATGCTCTCGACCGTCTCCCCTGTCATCGCGGCTGAAGACGAAGCTTCACCCCAACCGACCAGTCCGGTATCAGTCTCGATCCGAGCAAAAACATTTTCCGATATCGATATCTCAACCCCCGACATCTTGAACGGCCGCAGAAGCGGCAGGTCGGCAATGATGGGGTCAATCCTGATGATCTTCATACTGCGTCGTCCCTGCTCACCCAATTCTCTTGTGCATCTACAATACGGAGAAATCGGGCGGATGACAGCCTCAAGCGAAGCCACCAATACAAGCCGTTAGATTTGTCCCATCCCGGCAGGTAGATCGCCCATGCATTGTTCTGCGTGCGACACGCCAGTACCGTGGCCACCCGTATCATGCCGAACGGGTTCAATTGCCTCCTGGAGGCCACAACTCGATGCAACGACCATGACCACGACTGCCGGAGTACGCGGTCTCCTGCGTGATGCCCAGTTTCTGCGCGTCTGGCTGGTCGGAATATTCAGCGGCGTGGCCCGCTGGCTCGAGATGCTCGTTGCCGGCGTCTACGCCTTTGACACAACCGGGTCACCGTTCCTTGTCGCCTTACTGGTGATCCTGCGCATGGCACCCCTTGTGGTGCTCGGTTCGATTGTCGGCACCTTCGCAGACCGCTTGCCACCCAAGCTTCTCCTCAGTCTCACCATGGCCGGCGCCATGCTCGTTTCAGGCAGTGTGTTTGTGCTGTTTCTGACGGGCCATGATTCCTACTGGGTTGTCGCTTTCGCGTCTTTCGTCTCGGGTCTTGTATGGACCACCGATATGCCACTGCGCAGGCGCGTCCTCGGCGATATCGCCGGCATGGAACGCGTCTCCGTAGCCATGGGTCTGGATGCAGCCAGTAACAATGGCACCCGCATGCTCGGACCTCTTCTGGGCGGGCTGATCTTTCAATGGCTGGGCGCGGGTGGCGCCTATCTTCTCAGCACCGCGCTGTATGCCGCTTGCGTCGGGCTGCTGATTTTCCTGACGGTGAAAACCGGCCACGCGGCCGCAACACGCGCAGCATCCCGGGTCCTCGACGATCTGCGGGCCGGCTTCGCCTATGTCGCCCACAACCGGGATGTGTTGCGCATCATGCTGGTGACGATCGTCTTCAACCTTTGGGGGTTTCCGTTCCTTGCCATGATCCCGGTGGTGGGACGAGACGAGTTACAGATCTCGGCAAGCCTGATCGGCGGGTTGACTGCACTGGAAGGTGGCGGTGCCTTCCTCGGCGCGCTGATTATTGCATCGCGCGTGCGGATCGCGAGTTATCGCCGCCTCTACTATTTCGGCATGCTTGGCTATCTGTTTGCGGCGTTCACCGCAGGCTGGATGATGGATGTGGTGCCCATGGCACTGGTATTCGTGGTCGTCGGACTGTGCGCAGCCGGGTTCTCCACCATGCAGTCCACACTGATTTACACCGTCGCCCCGCCAGAGATGCGCGGACGCCTGTTCGGAGTTCTGGTGATTTGCATCGGCAGTGGCCTGGTCGGGTTTGCCAATATTGGTCTGATGGGCGAGTTGTTTGGTGGCTCGACTGCCATGCGCATTGTCGCCGCCGAGGGCATTGTCCCTCTGCTGCTGATCGGGCTCGGCTGGCGCGAGTTGTGGGCGCGCGGCACCTTTGACAAAGGGGCGTCATGAGGTCGGGTGCGCGATAAAAGTCACGCCAGACCCACGAAAGTTTCAAACGCAGACAATTTTGATATGTTGCCCGCATGGACATGATCGCGATCTGGTTTGGGGCCTTGATCCCCACATTACTTCTTAGCCGACTGACCCTGCTTCCCGTCAAACCGGAGCATCGGGGGCGTCCGTCACGGCTTCTGATCGCGCACGCGCTTGCTTTTGGGTTGTGTGTTTTGCTTTTGGGTTTCACCGACGGCGAAGGCGGAATCGGCGGCCGCATCGCCAACATGTTCGGCGACGGCCTCACCTCCGGGGCAAGGATCTATGCCCTGCCTCAGGCGTTCTGGTTTGTGGCGGAATGGTTCTGGCGTGCCCGCACAGCCGGGCAGCGGGCTCAGATCGAAGACGAATAGATTTTCGAGGGAAATGGTGCCGCCTGCGTGACTCGAACACGCGACCCCCGCATTACGAATCCGCTGTTAGCGTGTCTGACGAGCTGCCACCGGGTATCGCCAAATGCCCTTCGGCGGGAGTTAGATCCGCCTATGATTTTGTTTTGAGCGGCAATTTTAATTTGGCCGGAAAGTTGTTGGCTGGCGCGCAAGTTAATAGCGTGCAAATTGGCAACAGAGATATTGCCAACGAGCCGTGCTTCTTCTTCACGCTGCTGAAATACAACAAGGAGAACACTGGTTTCATAGCGATACCGTCAGAGATGGGGCTGATGGACCCGTCTCGTAAGAAGACCATTCGGGAAC
>JABJAG010000037.1 GCA_018666195.1 Alphaproteobacteria bacterium | reverse complement strand
CCCACGGCATACGCCTGCTCGGGGCCGAGTGTCGCTTCTTCACCTGCAAGAGCCCGGCCGGTTCCGGCGCGCTCAGCGAAGACTATACGGAGATTCCGAATCTGGACGAGATGATCCGTCTTCTGGACGAGGCGGCAGCTGGTGCCTGAACGGCGACGGCAGCTCGTCCAAAGATAGCAAATACAGGTGTTTTGCAGCTGCGCCGCACCCGCCAGCCTTAGAACTGGTGGCGCATGCCCAGTGAGACTTTGTGGAAGCTGGGTTCGATCAGGCCGCCTGCGATGTTGACTTCATCGGTCAGGAAATACCGGTAGTCGAGGGTCAGGAATGTGAGGTCCGAAAGCGCATAGGCCACGCCGCCGATCAGCTGTCCTGCAATCACGGTGTCGTCACCGCGCAGGGAAAGACCGGCCGCAGTCACTTCCGCATCGACATTCGCGAAGCCCGCACCGGCGCCGAAATAAGGCAACCACGCGGTGCCCGTGTAGAGGTCAAACGCAGCATTCACCATGACCGAAAAGACGCTCATGTCCCCCGCGACATTGAGGATGCCGGCTGTCGAGGTGAGCTTGGTGACATCGTTTTTCTGGTAGGCGGCTTCCAATTCAAGGCGCGGACCAAATTCTTCGGCGGGCAGAACACGCCAGCCCACGGCTGCAAGTGCGCCATAGCCGGTGTCAAATTCGGCTTCAACAGCGAGTGACTGCAGGATGGCGTTGGCCAGGGCATCGGTACTGTTGGCGTTGGCATCGTCTGCGAAAACACCTGACACGGCGCCAGCGATGTAGAGGCGTCCGACGCGCGGATCGGCCGTGGGGTTGGCAGCGTAGCTAGCAGCATGGTTCTGCGGAACCTGCACCGGGGTGCCTGTTATGGTCGCGGTCTGCTGGCGCTGGGATTGTGCGTAAGACCCACGTCCGCGTGGGAGGGAAAGCGCCTCGTCATAGGTGTTCCGCGTGGTGCGATTTCGCACCGCCGGGGCATGGGCCAGTTGCACGGGCGCGGCCTGAGCCAACTGCTCGGGAATTTCCAGCTGCGGACGCGGAATTTCCCAATCGGCAGCCAGCGCTGGCAGTGCTGACAGAAACACTAAAACGGATGCGAGCAAATATTTCATTACAAGTGAGCGGGCGCGCGCGTTGTCAAACCTGTTACGCAGAGTTTTTCGGAAAACTTCCGTGTTCAGGACGCCCTTGGTAGTTGTTGTCGGACCAACAGTTTTCTGGCGCTATCAGGCGCTGTATTCGTTAACATAAACGCGAACAATCCAAACCGGTTCTGGCTGCTGCGCTTTGCAGGGGTTTGGCCGGCAAAAAAAGCAAAACCAAGGAACAGAGCCATGCGTACACCCCGCCTAGACCGTGACCGCCAGCAGTGGATTTTCGACTATGTCGTCCAGGAGACCGGCAAGGTCTTTCATTGGGACGAAGAAGGCCGCCCGCTGCCCAAGAGTGTGAAAAGCCACGCGCAGATTTCCAAGCATCTCGGGCGTATCGGACAGCGCCTTGAGCGTGTCGCGGCCGAAGAGGAGGCGGTCGGTCACTCCGCAACGGCCTTCGAGCTCTACTACCGGGCCTCGTCCACTTTCGCGCTGGCGCAGCATCCGGTGCTCGAGACCAACGATGAGAAGCGCTATCTGCATGGCCGTTGCATCGCGAACTACGAGAAGGTGATCGAGCACGCGCCATACCCGATCGAGCGTCTCGAGGTGCCGTTTGAGGGAGACGAACTCCAGTGCAACTTCCATATGCTGCCGGGCAAGCCGAACGCACCGCTGGTGATCTTCATCCCCGGTTGCGACATGACCAAGGAGAATTATCCTGATCCGCGCATCATGCAGTCACATCTGCGTGGCATGCACATGCTGGTCATCGACGGCCCGGGGCAGGGTATGTCGAACCTGCGCGGGATCAAGCTGACGCCTGACAATTACGAACGCGCGGTGCTTGCGATCGCCGAATACATGGCCGAACGCGCGGAAGTCGATGCGGAGAAGATTGTCATCTACGCATTGTCCATGGGCGCCCATTGGGGGCTCGAGGTTGCTGCCTCGGGTCATCCGCTGATCAAGGCGGTGGCCGCCCCCTGGACGTCTGCACTCGACAAGTACTTCATCCTCGACACCTTCTCACCGCGCTACAAGCAGCTCTTCGGCTACCTGATGGGCGCGGAAAGCGAGGAGCAACTCGACGGCTGGGTCAGCCAGATGACTGTTGAAGGCCGTGAAGCGGATATCAAATGCCCGGTGCTGCTGACGGTGGGTGAGTATGATTCCCGTAGCCCGGTCGAGCTGGTCTACGACTTCTATGACAAGATCAACGCGCCCAAGGAACTCTGGGTCTATGAGGACACCTACCATCAGGCTCGGATGTTCGGTGAGGCGCAGCCACGCCACGACCATCACATGATGTGTCATGACTGGCTGGTGGATGCCCTGGACGGCAAATACGGCGACGGTCACGACAAGAAGATGTATCTGCGCACCGGCGGCGGCGGACCCAACGGCACCCAGGGCGAAGGCCAGGACGCGCTGCATTGGTGGGAGAAGTAATCCCAACCCATGAGGGCTGCATCCTACACACGCCATGGTCCAGCTGCTGAGGTGCTGGAATTCGGTGAGTTACCGGACCCGGTCGCCGGGCCGGGTGAGGTGCTGGTCCGCGTGCACACGTCCGGCGTGAACCCGTCGGATGTGAAAGCGCGGGCGGGTTACCTATGGCCGATGACCGCGCCGCGCACCATTCCGCACAGTGACGGGGCCGGCGTGATCGAGGCTGTCGGCGATGGGGTCGATGCCACACGGGTGGGCCAGCGGGTCTGGATTTACAACGCCAATCGCACCTTTGGCGGCCTGGGGCAGGGCGCGGTCGGGACCGGCGCGGAGCTGGTTGCGCTGCGTGAGGATCTCGTCGTTCCATTGCCAGCCGGGGTTGGGTTTGTTGCCGCTGCCGCGCTGGGTGTGCCGGCGATGACGGCTCATGCGGCCTTGCTTACCGATGGGCCCGTTGCGGAGATGTCGGTGTTGATCACAGGCGGTGCGGGCGCTGTCGGGTCGCTGGCCATACAGACCGCGCGCTGGGCCGGGGCGAAGCGCATTGTCGCGACGGTGAGTTCGGATGCGAAAGCTGAGCTGGCCCGCGCGGATGGCGTGGATGCCACGGTGAATTACCGGGAGACCGGATTCGGCGCGGATTTACGTGACGCGCTGATCGCGGCGAATGACGGGCAGAAATTCGACCGGCTGGTGGATGTGGACTTCGCCAGCCACATCAATCTGGCGCCTCAGTTGCTCCATCATGGTGGGGTGATCGGGACTTATGCGTCCATGTCCGAGCATCGCCCGGTTGTCGATTTCTATCCGCTGATGATGAACAACATTACCATCCGCATGGTCGAGATCTACGCCCAGACGCCAGAGCGTTTCGTCGAGATTTGTGCCAGCGTGAACGCTGCGTTGAGTGATAGAGCATTGATGCCCCGCATCGACAGTACCTTCGCGCTGGACGACATGATCGCGGCTCATGAACGGGTCGAGTCCGGTCAGCAGATGGGCAACGTCATAATCGAAATCTAGGCAAAGGCCTGCTCGCAGATTTTGCGAGCACGGGCGTCGGCCTTTCGGATGTCGATGGAAAGGCCCTCACGGAAAGCGAGCAAGGCCGGGTTCTGGCGCGCTTCATGGGTGACGTAGCCGAAGGGACGATAAGGCCCCGGAAGCCGAAACGGCAGCACGGCGAAGACACCGGATTCAACCAGACTGCCAGCAATAAGATCGGGTAGGACCGTGAGCATGTCGGAGTGTTCCATCACCGCATGCATGGCACCGGCCGAATTGCTTTCGAACGCCGGCAGGTCAATGAAGTCGACCCCAACAGCGGTCAGGGCCAGCCGGGTGTCACGATTGAGCAGGCTGCCGCGGGCATGGGTGATCCATCGCGCCCGGGACAGCATCTCGGGCGTGATTTGTTTTTTGGCGAGCAGCGGATGGCCAGCGCGACAGACAACCACGTTCTCGCCCCGGGTCAGGCGCTCGACGATGAGGTTGGGGATCCCCTCGATCACATCAACCGGCGCCATGATCAGATCAAGTTCTCCCTCGACCAGACGGGTCAGCAGGGAGGGGGCGTAGTCGTTCTGCAGATTGATGCGGATATCGGGATGGCGTTCCAGCCAGGAGGCGATGAACCCCGAGGCAACCCGTTGACTGTGAAAAGGAGGCGCGCCGATCCGCAGTTCACCCTGTTCGCCCGAGGCGACACGGGTTGCGAGTTGCGAAATCTGATCGGTTGAGGCGCGGATCGAGCGTCCATGGTTGGCGAGTTCGGTTCCCAGTGCGGTCGGGGTTACCGGATTGCGTCGCGAGGCGAAGAGCGGCGCACCAAGTTCGCTTTCCAGCGCGCTGGCCATACGGCTGAGGGCCGGCTGGCTGGTGTTCAGCCGTTCAGCAGCTACTGTGAACGAGCCACAGTCGAAAATTTCGGTGAGCTGAATGAGATGTTTGGGATCAATTGCCATATCAAAAAGATATGTTGGCATGAATTATCATGATTTTTCAATCTTTTATCCCTGGGGTATTCTGGCTGCAACAAAAAAGCACCGGAAAACCGGTTCGATCAAAACCTAAGGGAGGTAACGATGCGTCTTTTCTCACGCCTGACACTCGCAACCGTGACCCTGGCAGCGCTGATGGCGATGCCGGGCATTGCACATGCGAAAGAACGAATTCTGACCAACTGCTTCTGGCCGCCGCAACATTATATGTGCACGAAGGTGCTGCCGACCTGGGGCAAGTGGGTTGAAGAAGCGACCAAGGGTCGTGTCACGATTCAGATTCCCCCGAAGTCTCTGGCGTCTCCGCCCGAGCAGTGGGGTTCGGTCGAGAAGGGCATCGCCGATGCTGCCGTTCAGTTCAATGGCTTTGTCGCCAACCGTGTCGCCGGTCCGCTGGTTGCCATGCAGCCCTTCGTGGCCAGTGCTGATGCGCCGGCCATGTCACAGGCGCTGTGGGAGACCTATCAGGAATATTTCCCGAATGAGTACAAGGGCATCCATCCGCTTTCCATGTGGGTGATCACCCCGGCTGAGGTCTATAGCCAGAACGACACGCCGATCAATTCGATCGACGATCTGAAATCCCGCAAGATCTGGGCGTTGCCCGGGACCGTTGCCAACCTGATGAAGAAGGTTGGTGTTGGTGTGGTCGCAGGGCCGGCCGTGCAGGCCAATGAAGTGATCTCGCGCGGCGTGGTCGATGGTCATATCGGGCTGAGCCCGGTGTCGATCGCGGCATTCCAGCTTGGGCCCTACACCAAGTCGATGACCCGTTTCAAAACGCGGATCTATTCGACCAGCTTCTCCTTCGTGATGAACGAAAAGAAGTGGGCCGAGATTTCACCGGCAGATCAGGCCGCGATCACCGCCGTCAGTGGTGCCAAGTTCGGTCGTATGGCCGCGCAGTTCTGGGTCGATGGAGATGCGAAGGCCATCGAGCGGTTCAAGTCCGAATGGAACATTTCGGTTCATGATGCCGATCCGGCATTCGAGAATGCTCTGAAAGCAGAATCGAAATTCCTGACTGAGGGCTGGATCAAGAAGGCCACGGCCAAGGGCATCAATGGACAGGGGGCCTATGATTTCTATGTGGCCCGCGTCAACGAACTGTCAAAGCCGTAATACGCTAGACGTCACGTTATCCTGAACCGGGGAGGGTACGCCATGCAGTCCGTCGCACGCGCCGTGCTGCCGCGTATCCTCTCGGTTCTCGAGAACATTTCGGCCATCCTGCTGTTCCTGATGATGGCGTTGACCTTTGTCGACGTGATCGGACGGTATTTCTTCACCGCACCCGTGTTCGGGGCGGCCGAGATGATTCAGTTCCTGCTCGCCATGACGATCTTCGGCGGGCTCAGCCTGGTGAATGCGCGTGACAGCCATATCACGGTGGAACTGTTCGAACCCTGGCTGCAGCGGCGCATCCCCCGGCTACAGCCGATCCTGGTGCAGACCTTCTCTGTCGTCGTGATGACAATCATCGCCTGGCAACTCACCGTCTTTGCGATTGAGGCCCATGAGCTGGGCAGTATGACGGTGGTGCTGGAATGGCCGCTTGTGGTCGTTGCCGGGACTGTTGCCGGACTATCTGTTGTGAGTCTGGTTGCCCAAATACTGGGTCTGATCCTGTCTGGCGATCCAGACTTTGGTGCCGATCACGGTGATCCGATATGAGCACTGCGCTGATCGGATTTGGGGCGCTTCTGCTTCTGTGTTTCTTCGGGTTCCGTGTTGGGTTCGCGACGTTGCTTGTGGGCCTGATCGGGTTTGCCCTGCAGCGTGGCTGGTCGCCGGCCCTGTCCATGACGGGTCAGCAGATTATGGACGACGCGATGGCGTACAACCTGAGCGTCATCCCGCTGTTCATCCTGATGGGGGTGTTCATCTACCGCGCGGATATCTCGCGCGATCTCTATACCGCAGCTTACTCGGGGCTCGGCCGGTTCCGCGGCGGGCTGGCGCTTTCGACGGTGGTGGCCTGCGCCGGTTTCTCGGCCGTGTCGGGCTCATCCGTGGCCACGGCGGCCACCATGACCCGCGTTGCCATGCCCCCGATGCGAAAGTACAATTATCACGACAGCCTGTCTGCGGGTACGATTGCGGCGGGCGGTACGCTGGGCATCATGATCCCGCCCTCTGTCCCGCTGGTGATCTACGGCATCGTTGCCGAACAGGATATCGGAAAATTGTTCATCGCCGGTGTTTTGCCGGGCATTCTTCTCGTCGCTCTGTTCATGGGTGCGGTGGCGGTGGTCGTTCGCCTCGATCCGAAGGCCGGCCCGGCCGGAGAGCCTCTCGACAAGGCAGAAGCCCGACGCGCCCAACGAGCGGTCTGGCCGGTGCTGGCTTTGTTCCTGCTGGTGCTCGGCGGTATTTACGGAAAGTTTTTCACGCCCACAGAAGCCTCGGGTATCGGCGCGGTGGGCGCGGCTGTGATCGCCTTCATGCGTGGACATCTGCGCACGATTGCCGAATGGCGGGCTTCGCTGGTTGAAGCAACCCGAACCACGGCGACCCTGTTCATCGTGATTTTCGGCGCCCTGGTGTTTGCCCAGTTTATCAACCTTTCAGGTCTGCCTTATGACCTGGTGGACATTGTCGATGACTTCGAGTTCTCGGCCATGCAACTGGTGATCTTCGTGGCCTTCATCGCCATCCTGATGGGGATGATCTTTGAATCGATCGGGATCTTGTTGCTGCTGGTACCGGTCTTCCTGCCGTCGCTGTTCGCCGCCGGGGTCGATATGATCTGGTTCGGGATCATCGTCGTTCTGGTGACTGAACTTGGCCTGATCACACCGCCGATTGGAATGAATGTCTTCGTCGTGCGGTCGGTCATGCCCGATATCAAGCTCGGGCACATATTTCGCGGGGTGGTGTCCTTCATCGTCGCGGATCTGATTGCACTCGTTCTGGTGTTTTTAGTCCCCGCTATCGCGGTTTTCCTGCCGGCTCTGATGGAGTGACCGGCTGCCCGTTTGTTGGAGAGTTCTATGGGTAAAATGCGTAACGTACTCTGGATCATGGCGGACCAGCTTCGCTGGGATTATCTGTCCTGTTATGGCCATCCGCATATGGATACGCCGAACATCGACCGTCTTGCGAGCAAGGGTGTCCGGTTCAACAAGGCTTATGTGCAGTCGCCGATTTGTGGCCCGTCCCGGATGAGCTTCTACACGGGACGATATGTGCGCAGTCACGGCGCGACCTGGAACGGGTTTCCGTTGCGGGTTGGCGAGCCAACTCTGGGCGATCATTTGCGCGAGCTTGATGCGGAATGCGTGCTGGTCGGCAAGACCCATATGATTCCCGATATGGATGGCATGAAGCGCCTGGGGATCAATCCGGAATCGATCATCGGTGTGCACACTGCCGAATGCGGGTTCACGCCCTATGAACGTGACGATGGCATGCACCCGGATGGCTATTACGACAAGAACCCGCCTTATGACGATTATCTGCGTGAACAGGGTCTTGGCGGCGATAACCCCTGGGAAGAATGGGCGAACTCCGCCGAGGACGATGACGGGTCGCTATTGTCGGGCTGGTTGCTGAAGAACTCCGACAAGCCCGCACGAGTTCCCGAAGAGCATTCCGAGACGCCCTATCTGACCAACCGAGGCATCGAGTTTATCGAACAGGCAGGGGACAAGCCGTGGCTCTGCCATCTCTCCTACATCAAGCCCCATTGGCCCTATATCGTACCGCCGCCCTATCACAACATGTACGGGCCCGAGCACATCATCCCGCCAGTACGTTCGAATGCGGAACGGATGACCGATCACCCGGTCTACAAGGCGTGGCAGAACCATCGTGTCTGCAAGGCCTTTGCCCGTGATGAAGTGCGTGAATGCGTGATCCCGGCCTATATGGGCCTGATCAAGCAGCTCGACGATCAGCTCGGACGGATGTTCAAGTTCCTTGAGGACACCGGCCGCATGGATGACACGATGATCGTGATGTCGTCGGATCATGGCGACTATCTGGGTGATCACTGGCTGGGTGAAAAGGATCTGTTCCACGACGCCTCCGCGCGCGTGCCCCTGATTATCTACGACCCCCGCGAAGAAGCAGATGGGACCCGTGGCACGGTGTGTGATGAGCTTGTCGAAGGCATCGATCTGGCGCCGACATTCGTGGAACTCATGGGCGGGGAAGCCAAGCCGCATATCATGGAAGGACGTTCGCTGGTGCCGTTGCTTGAGGGTAAGAAAGTCAAATGGCGGCAATACGCGATCTCTGAATATGACTATTCGACCCGGCAGTCCCGGCTGGAGCTGGAACTCGACGAGGCCGATGCACGTCTAGTGATGATCTTCGACGGGCGCTGGAAATACATCCACGCCGAGGGGTTTCGACCGCTGCTGTTCGATCTTGAGAGTGATCCGGACGAGTTGGTCGATCTGGGGGCGGACCCGGCACATGAGGAGACGCGTGCGCGTTTGCACGAAGCCATGTTCTCCTGGGCGCGAAAACATCACACCCGGATCACCCGAACACCGGCACAGATCGACAAAATGGCCGCCGGTGGAGAGCCGCCGGGAATTCTGATCGGTTATTGGGATGAAGAGGAAATCCGGGAGTCCGGCCGCAAGAGTGTTCATCCACCGGTGAACATCTAGGCTCGTTTAATACGGAATTTTGTCTTCGGATACCGCCCAGGCATTGAACGCCTTGATCGATTCCGCGTGGAGCATTTGCTCGGTCGGGATGGTGCGTTCCGCGATGGGTTTGGGAATTTCCAGATAGAGAAAGGCGTCGTCGAAATCGATTTCGGCGGCGTCTGCTTTTGTGTTGCCGTAGAAGATGCGGTCGAGGCGCGCCCAATAGATGGCGCTGAGGCACATCGGGCAGGGTTCGCAGCTTGTATAGACCTCACAGCCTTCAAGGTTGAAGGTACCGAGCTTGGCACAGGCCTGCCGGATCGCGACCACTTCGGCGTGAGCCGTGGGGTCATTTGCGCTGGTGACCTGATTGGTGCCTTCGCCAACAATTTCCCCATCGCGCACAATGACCGCGCCAAACGGGCCGCCAGTGCCGTCTGCAACGTTCTTTTCAGCCAGCGCAATTGCCGCGCGCATGAATTGATTTCGGTCCATGATCCAGGTTCCCTTGTTGGTCGCCAAATCGTAGCACGCAGCCCCGGTGATCGAACAATAGTGGGGGTCGCCAACACGGTGTGTGGCGTTATAGGCTTAGTCGTTTGCGCATAGTCTGGTGGGTAAGAATTTGACGATTAATTTCAGCCTGAACGGAGAGCTATGTCAGGAGGCGTCTGTCGCGCCGACCAAGACGGTTCTCGAATATCTTCGTGAAGATCATGGTTTGACCGGGACCAAGGAAGGTTGCGCCGAAGGCGACTGTGGCGCCTGCAGTGTGGTTCTGGTTCGCAACGGGACCGACCAGCGGGTCGCGGTGAATTCCTGTTTGCTGACGGTCGGGCAACTCGACGGGGCCGATCTGACCACGGTCGAGGGCCTGTCAGAACGAAACGGTGAACTTGAAGCCGTGCAACAAGCGGTGGTCACCGAGGACGGGACCCAGTGCGGTTTCTGCACGCCGGGCTTTG
>JABJAG010000036.1 GCA_018666195.1 Alphaproteobacteria bacterium | reverse complement strand
GGCTCTATCCCCGGCGCGCTGATCGGTGCGCTGCTGGTTGGGCTGTTGCGCGCGCTTGCGGTTCACAAGATGCCGCAACTGGAGCTTTTCATGATCTTCTTCGTGATGTCCGCTGTTCTGATGGTGCGTCCTGAGGGCTTGTTCGCTCCTGAAAAAATGAGGAAAATATGATGCTTGGTACAATTCGTTCTGACAGGACGGTTCAACTGGTGACAGTTGCGCTTCTGGCGCTTGCCGCCACCGGGCTGGTTTTTCCGGCCTGGGTCGTCAACAATCTCATGTTTGGACTGGCGCGCGGTGTGGCCGTGCTCGGGCTACTGGTGCTGTGGCGCACTGGGTTGATGTCATTCGGGCACGCGCTCTATTTCGGGCTGGGTGCCTATTCGGTCGCCATGGCCGAGCATTGGTTTGGTGTCACCGATTTCGGGCTACGGATACTGGTGGCCATGCTGATTGCGGCCACGGTCGGTGTGC
Source organism: Alphaproteobacteria bacterium (assembly GCA_018666195.1). Classification (GTDB taxonomy): domain Bacteria; phylum Pseudomonadota; class Alphaproteobacteria; order UBA6615; family UBA6615; genus JABJAG01. The sequence continues at coordinate 2,206 of JABJAG010000036.1, read as the reverse complement.
TCTTGGGCTTCATCCTGCGGCGCTACCGTGACATCTTCTTTGCCATGCTGTCGCTGGCCTTTTCGATGGTGCTTTACGGTGTCCTCGTGAAGACTGAGGCGCTTGGCTCCACCGATGGGTTCTCGGTATCCCAGACCACGTTTCTTGGCTGGGTGCCCGAGAACAAGACACCTCTCTTTATCGCCATGGCTCTGGTTTGTCTGTGCCTTGCCGTGATGGTGCAGATATATCTGCGTTCGACGCTGGGCCGGCTGACCACAGCGATACGCGACAATGAAATCCGGGTCGAATATCTGGGGTTTTCCGTTTCGTTGGCCATTCACATTAAATACGTGATCTCGGCGGCGCTGGCTGGCGCGGCGGGCGGATTGATGGCGATGGCGATTGGTCAGGTCGACCCGGACTCTATGGTCTACTGGACGGTATCGGGCGAGCTGGTGTTCATCACCATCATGGCTGGCTCAGGCAGTGTGCTGGCCCCCTTCATCGGCGCCATCATATTCGAATTCCTGCGGACCTATGCGTTCGAGTTCGCTCCTCATGCCTGGCAGCTGATCGTCGGCAGCGCGCTGCTGCTGATCATCTTCTTACTGCCCGGTGGGATCTGGTCGCTGTTGGAACGCGTTCCCTTCATCAAAAGATTACGTCATGACTGATACCCCCATCCTGTCTGTAGAAGGTCTGCAGAAAACCTTTGGCGCAGTGGTTGCGGCCAAGGACATCTACGTAGATGTTCCAGCCGGCCAGGTCATCGGTGTCATCGGATCGAATGGCGCCGGAAAGACCGCCTTTGTCAACATGTTGACCGGCTATCTCAAGCCTTCAGGCGGGACCATCCGGTTCCTTGGTGAAGACATCACCGGCATCACCCCGCGCCAGGCCGTCCACAAAGGCTTGACCCGGTCGTTCCAGGTCAGTCAGGTTTTTATGACACTGAGTGTGCGTCAGAACCTTTTGACGGCACTGGCCTTGGCCCGCCGACACGGGGGCGCGATGCTCAGGCCGATTACTTCGCCCGACCTGCTGGAAGAATGTGACGCGATATTGGAACGCTACCGGCTGACCGATGTCGAAGACAATTTTGCCAGTTCGCTGTCGCAGGGTTCGCGCAAGCTTCTTGACATTGCTATGGCGGTTGTCAGCGAGCCCAAGATGCTGCTTTTGGATGAACCAACCTCGGGGGTCGCCACCGAGGAAAAGTTCGCGATCATGGACACTGTGATGTCCGCGCTCAAGGCATCCGAGACCACGGTGCTGTTCATCGAGCACGATATGGAAATCGTCGAACGCTATGTCGACCGCGTTCTGGCCTTTTTCTTGGGCGAGGTGATTTGCGATGCGCCACCGGCCGAAGCACTGGTCGACCCCAAGGTTCGCGAACTGGTGATCGGTGAAACGATTCCAGCACGCCTGGAAACGGAGACATCCCATGCTTGATATCGAAAACCTCAATGTCGCGATCGGCCCGGTACCGATCCTGCGCGACAGTGCGCTCAGCGTACAGACCGGTGAGATGATCGGTCTGATCGGCCCGAACGGGGCCGGCAAGACCACCATGATGCGCGCCATCATGGGGTTGTTGGAGGCAGAATCGGGACGGATGAGTTTTGATCACTTCGAACTGCCCTCGATACCGCCCCAGGACCGCGCACGGATCGGAATCGGCTACCTGCCTGAGGACCGTAAACTGGTGCCGCAGCTCTCAACCGAGGAAAACATTATGATCCCGGTCTGGGCTATCAAAATTCCTGATTATGAAGATCGCCTGAAATGGATCTACGATCTGATGCCGGAAGTCCGCGAATTCAAAGACCGTAGCGCAAACTCGCTGTCCGGCGGGCAGCAGAAGCTAGCAGCACTGGCGCGTGCCCTGATGGTTGGCGGCCGTCTGATCCTGCTGGACGAACCGTCTGAAGGCATCGCCCCGGTGCTGGCGCGCCGGATTTCAGAGGTTCTGCGCGATCTGAAATCGGAAGGGCTGTCGATTCTGATCGCAGAATCAAACGACCACCACTGCGCCGATCTGCTGGACCGCGCCTATCGCATTGAACGGGGGGCTACGCATCTTGCGTGAACCCCGACCCATAACCTGATACCAAGCCACGCATGCCTAGCCAAGCCATCTAAAATGGGGTATAATAAAACCCCATAAACCGATGATATGTGAGCACAATGAAAGCTAATCCCAAACCATGGCTTTACGGCC
>JABJAG010000007.1 GCA_018666195.1 Alphaproteobacteria bacterium | reverse complement strand
GGCGTTTCCAGTTCATTGGCGGAACTTCACGCCTATTGGCTGTTCAATCAAGTCACGATCTCAAATTCAATTCGTCATCAGGGCTTCACCCTCTATCAAAATAGCCTGTGCGGCCTGCGTGAAGGACCCGTCGTCCTCGTGCAACACCAGACCGCTGAGAATTTCCGACGGACCGCGCGCACCTCTCCGTGCGATGACAATCACGCGCTTGGCGGACGCGCCTGACTTTGGCCACAGCGGCAGCACCTTGATGTCACCAGCATGCGGCGATAGCGCGACCAACACATCCTCGATACGATCAGCGCGATGCACGAGTGCAAAATGCCCGCCGTCACCGATACATGCGGCCATAAAGGCAATCCATTGCGAGAGGGGCACCGTCTCGGTCGTGGCCGGGTTCAACGCCTCACCCTTGCCACGATGATCCATCCTGTCCTCGGGAAGATAGGGCGGATTGGAGATCACCCAGTCAAAATCCGTACCGAATTGGGCCGGTGTTCCGTGTGCGACATCGTGAACATATCCCCGGACACGATCCGACCAGCCATTCAGTTCAACACTGGCAGAAAATCTGGCAATCGCATCGGGGCGCAGATCGAGGGCCGAGACGCTAATTTGCGGCGCGCGCCACGCGAGACAAAGCGTCGCACCGCCATCGCCACACCCGACATCCAGCACCCGCGCACCTGCTTTTGGCTTGACCGAGGCGGCCAGGAAAACCGCATCGATCGAAACCCGGTAACCATCTTCGGGTTGGGCGATTGCAACTCTGCCCCCAAGCAATCGGTCCTGAGTGGATGTTTGTGACTTCATCATGGTCAAATTTCTGAAACTGATTTGGAATCAAGGATTTCTGCCGCTACCAAGACACTTCGTGCTGCCGCGTAGTCATCATCAAGAACCATCAGGCGACGTGGAAAAATTCCAATCGTGCCCTCCAGAACAGAGATATTGCCGTCCATAACGACATGTTCAACCGCGGCATCCTTCAGCAAGGCCATCGCGAGAGACAGTTCAACAGGATCGTTTGTGCGCAGGACATCACGCATATGGCACCTCAGCATTCATCTTAGTTGAACGGGGCGTTACTTGACGCCCCTTTCAAAGATCATATGCTCCCGGCTGCGCGCTTGCCCGCGAAATCTCGCCAGACTTTTCAAACTGGCATCGTTGTTTTTTTGGAGATTGATTTTGGCCGTTGTCGCCCGCCTCACTGGATCGGACACGCAGAAAAATCCGAACGCACTCGACAAGCTGAGTAAGCTTTGTGCAGCGGATATGGCACGGGTCAATCAGCTCATTGTCGACCGTATGCAATCTGATGTTCCGCTTATCCCTGAGCTGGCGGGTCATCTTGTGGCTGCTGGCGGCAAACGCCTCCGCCCCCTGCTGACCCTCGCCAGCGCCCGGCTCTGCGGCTATGACGGCGACAAGCATATCGGTCTCGCCGCCGCGGTTGAGTTTATTCACACCGCGACGCTGCTGCATGACGACGTTGTCGATGAATCCGACTTGCGCCGCGGACGCGAAACCGCAAACGCCGTGTGGGGCAATCAGGCCAGTGTGCTTGTCGGCGATTTTCTGTTCAGCCGTTCGTTCCGGCTGATGGTGGAAAGTGAATCCCTTCGGGTCCTCGACATTCTTGCCAATGCAAGCGCGGTAATCGCCGAAGGCGAAGTTGCCCAGCTGATCACAGCCAATGACACCGCGACGAGCGAAGAGGACTACCTCTTTGTCATTCGCTCCAAGACAGCCGCGTTGTTCGCTGCAGCCTGTGAAGTCGGCGCACTGGTCGCTGATCACAGCGCCGCCTCTACGCAGGCCCTCGACCAATATGGGGCAAATCTCGGAATCGCATTCCAGCTGGTCGACGACTATCTCGACTACGCCGCGACCGATGATTCCTTTGGCAAAGGCATCGGAGATGACTTCCGGGAAGGAAAGATCACGCTCCCGGTCGTCCTGGCCATGCGGCGCGGCACGGACGAAGAGCACGCGTTCTGGAAACGGACCCTCGAATCCTGCGAGCAGCAGGATGGAGATCTCGAACGCGCCATGGAAATTCTCAAAGAGCGCGAAGGTCTCGCAGACACGTTGATCCGAGCCCGCGGTTATGCCGACACAGCTCGGGCAGCGCTAGCGGACCTCCCGGAGAACGACTTTCGCAAGGCACTCGAAGACGTCGTCGATTTCTGTGTCGAGCGCGCCTACTAAATCGGTCAGCTGGCCTGATCGATCCGCACTGGCCGGTTCAGAAACTCCAGAAGCACACTGAACAACCTCAAACGGTTTACCCCAAGGGTACCGACATGGGCCTGTCCCGGCAGAACCACGAGCTGCTTGTCGCTGGTCACAAGCTTCAGGAAAAACGCTGTCACATCTTCCTCGGTTGCAATGCCATCATGCTCACCGCGCAACAGCAGCACCGGGCAGGTCAACTCCGTCGGGTCGACCACCGGAAGATTTGCGCACATATCCAGATAGGTGCCCGTCGGCATGGTCGTCCCGTATTGCAGCTCGCTATCCGCAAACGCATCCGCTACGCCGTCCTCCACCAGACCGACCTTGTCGCGGTTAAAAATCGAATGGAAAAACGCCCGGTCGACATCTCTGGTCGGTTCCTTGCGAAACGCATCCAGATTGTCCCGGCGTTTTTCCAATGTCGGCGAACCCTCACCTGTCCAGACAAATGCATCCAGCGAAAGCGATGCCACTCGGTCGGGGTGACGGTTCGCAAACAGCCCTGCGCGCAATGCTCCCGACGAACTTCCGAACAGATGAAGACGTGTCGCACCTGAGTTTTCCATCACGATAGGCAGAGCAGCCGCAAGGTCATCGGCACCGCTGGCGATGTCCGAATTTGACCTCGTGCGCGATGAGCGCCCGTAATTCTCATGATCCATAGTCCAGACATCGAAGCCCCGTCGGGCAAACCAGTCCATCATTGAATAGCCGGGCTTGCCTGGCACATCTAGATCGAACCCGGTGCGCGCACTCAGGGAGGACCCATGCACCAGAAACAGCACGGGGGCTTGCGCGCTAGCCGAATGCGGTAGGCATTTCCGGAACAGAAACAGGCGCACACCGCCCTTCTCGGCCCAGTATTCTTCAGCTTTGATTTTGCTGTCAGCCAAGGCATTCCCCTTCTAAAGATAAGGTGAAAACAAACGCGCCACACCATTGCGCAACCGAACCAGCATCCCCAGTTGGTTCATCTCGTCAAGCGACACCGAGCGCGAATCTGCCTTTTCTTTTTCGAATACAGCATCGAGGTCATGCACCAGCGTCGGGCTCTGGCATTCCACATTCAACTCAAAATTCAACCGTAAGCTCCGAGGGTCCCAGTTGGTGGAGCCCACCAGCGCCCAGTCATCATCCACCAGCATGAGCTTGGCGTGGTTGAACGGTCCTGGCCCAAACCAGATTTGGCAGCCATCCACGAGCAAATCATCGAGACGCGCCCGGGCGGCCCAGTCCACAAATCGCAAATTGCTGTGTTCGGGAATGATGATGTCGATCCGCACGCCGCGAATGGCAGCCAGCCGCAACGCCGAAACCAGAATTTCATCGGGCAGCAGATAAGGCGTCATCACACAGATACGGGTTTGCGCCTGAGAGATCGCCGCATGCAATATCCACCGCATGCGATTGATCGATTCATGCGGACCTGATGCGATGACACGCGCCACCACTTCGCCACCAGATTCGGGATTCGGGAACCAGATATCCCCTTCCAGCAATTCTGATGTCGTGAACGCCCAGTCGTCGGCGAACTTCTCCATGAGCTGGGAGACAATCGGTCCCGCAAACTCAAAATGCAGATCGCGGACAGGTCGTGAGGGCGCGCGCAACATCAAATTGGCGCTCGAGATATTGATGCCCCCGGTAAACCCGGTCTTGCCATCAACGATCAGCATTTTGCGGTGATTGCGCAAATTGAGATAGGGCATCCGCCAGGGCCAGAACGAATGCAGATACCGGGCAAACGGAACCCCCAGCCCCGCCAACATG
>JABJAG010000035.1 GCA_018666195.1 Alphaproteobacteria bacterium | reverse complement strand
GTGTGGTCGGGCGGTCAATCCGTTTGACCGTCTCCATCGGATATCGGCTGGCCCAGGACGGCCGCTTGGCGCGGCGATAGCGCTCCCGCCCGGATTGTGCGTCGTTGATGCCCCACCAATACCGCAGACCCTTGGCTCCAAGGGAGTTACGTGCGAGTGGGCGGTCACATGTCAGCGTGTAGTCCGTGGATACAACCACCAACGTAAATTTGTCGAGATAGGGATTTGCCAGTGTGCCGTCGCGCTTTCGCACGGCTAGACCGGCCAGAACGGCCAGACGTTCCTCATCGAGACGACGTGAGCCGGGCAGGTCGACGCGGGCGTTGTAGCCCATCAGGCGAATATGGCCGGAGAGGTTGCCGGCAATCTCTGTCGCGCGCATTTCCGCCATTTCGACGAGATTGTTCGATATCCAGCTTTCGGAGAGCGGCTCATCCTGCGGAATGCGTTGATGTTCCAGCAAGATGACAATCGCCAGATTGTTGCCGTCCGGGCTTTCGTTTTCGCGCCATGCGGAATCAGGGATCAGGCATATTCCAACCTGGCTGGCATCCATGAAGTAGGCTGCGCCCTTGATATCGACCGTGGATCTGTCCGGGTCGTCAGTGTCAGGTGCCGTCTCGGGCGCTACTTCACCTTCTGCCACCTGGGCGAAGATGTCCCGGTATTCCCGAAGCGCGGAACCCAGCATCATGTGCGGGGTTCGGTCATGGTCGGGTCCGATGCGGACGCGATTGATTTCACCCGTGGCGATTCCGTCATCATGTGGCAGGACCTCAAGGGGGAAGGGACCCAAATGAAAAGGCCGGTCACCGTTCTTCAGCAGGCGCATAATTGTCTCCACCGCTCGGGAATTCGGGAACTTCGAGGCGTCACTATTTTCGGGTCGTTGTGGAGACTGGCGACAGTTCACTCGGTGATGACGGCGATTTGCCGATTATTCCGGGCATGATCGCCACAGTTGATATCCACACGGGCAAGAAGCGGGTGATCGACTATCTGATCCAGCCGGTTCTGAAAACCCGATCCGAAGCTTTTCGTGAACGCTGATCAGCTCTGAGAGAAGACCACAGTTCGGTCACCATGAATCAGCACGCGCTGTTCAATATGTGATCTTACGGCGCGCGCCAGAACGACACTTTCCAGATCACTGCCGATCCGTTCGAGATCTCGTGGCGCATTGGCGTGGCTCACACGACTGGTTTCCTGCTCGATGATCGGGCCTTCATCCAGATTTGGTGTCACATAGTGGGCCGTTGCGCCGATGAGTTTCACACCGCGTGCATGGGCCTGATGATACGGTTTGGCACCCTTGAATCCCGGTAGAAAGGAATGGTGGATGTTGATGCAGCGTCCGGCCAGTGCTTCGCACATCTCTGGTGTCAAAATCTGCATGTAGCGGGCAAGAACTATGAGTTCGGCACCGGATTGATCGACGATGTCGAGAATCTGCGCTTCCTGTTCCTGCTTGGTGTCAGGTGCGATTGGCAGATGGTAAAAATCGAGTCCGTAGAAGTCGGCGAGGGGCTTCTGGTCCGGGTGATTGGATACGACACCTACGACATCCATTTCCAGTGCGCCGGTACTCGTCCGGTACAGCAGGTCATTGAGGCAATGACCGGGTTTGGAAACCAGTATCAGAACCTTTGGTTTCACTGATTGATCTGTGATCGAGCAGCGCATGTCGAACCGTTTAGCAATCGCGTCAAACGCAGCGGAAATATCTTCAAGGGAGGGTGTGTTGTTGCCAGCACCGTAAACGGTGCGCATGAAGAAGTGCCCCGTGGCCTCATCATCGAACTGAGCCGATTCCAGAATATTGCAGTCCTGCTGCGCGAAGAAATTCGCGACAGCAGCAACAATTCCCATCTGATCTGGGCAAGAGAACTTCAGGACGTAGCGTCGCTCAAAATGCTGAGACGCGTCAGACGAAGATGGATCGCTCATTGCAATAGCCTGGACGTTGACAGAGCCGGGTGAAGGCGGGTTTTAGTCCCGTTCATCCCGCAAACGCAAGAGCGCGAGATCTTGGCTGTTAGCGTCCCTGATCGGGGGCGAGATCAATCGTGTCGATCCAGTACTGGCGGGAAAGCCAACTCACTCCCGATGGTCTGACGCGAACGAGCAATGTGGTTCGAGCTTCTGTTCCACGTTGGACGCCGACTTCATTGTAAACGTTCGAATGAAACCGTTCGGGCGGGAACTTGGCTGTGACGAGCAGATTGACCGTTTTGGGGTTCTTGTCCAGTTCCGCAGCAAGTCCATCGCTAATACGGGAAGGGCCGCTGAAACGGCCATAGCCTTCCCAGCCGATCCAGAGCGCGGCAACAACCGCGATAAACAGGATATCCCGGCGCTTGTACCAGGCACGGCGCCTGCGCGATGGGCGGACTTCGTCGAGTTCTTGTGTCGTCATATCAAGTAGGCTTCCAGACCAGGCCCCACCGCTCGATGGTCCACTTCTCAAGTGGAACGAGAAGCCAACGGTCGGTTGCGAGGAAAATAATTGAGATCAGAATAACGCCGAGGAAGACCTCCTCGGTTTTGAATTCCTGAGCGGACACAAAGATCATAAACCCGAGGCCGCTGTCGCCACCGATCATCTCGGCCGCAATCAGGGCACGCCAACCAAAGCCCATCGACATGCGCAAGCCCGTGATGATCGATGTCATCGAGCCTGGCAGATAGACTTGAAGAATGACATCAAGTTTTGATCCGCCCATCGTTTGCACGCCCTGAACAAGGACCTTGGGAACGGCGCGCACACCCATCATCGTGTTGAAGAACAGCAACCAGAAGATTGTGTTCAGCATGATGAAGAGAGTCGTTTCCCAGCCGACACCGAACCAGACAATGGCGAGAGGAATCCAGGCGATGCCTGAAACAGAGTTCATGAATACGCCGATGGGCTCCAGATAGGCAGAAATCACCCGGTTCATGCCAGCCAGAATGCCGAATCCGATACCCAGCGGCACACCAACAACCATAGCCAGGATCACGCGTCCGACGGAAGACGAAACATGGTTCGTCAACTGACAACCGTTATGTCCTTCAATGGCTGCAAACACTCCGGGACAATCGCTCTGGAGCCAGAAAATGGCACCCCAGACGTCCGCAATGGGCGGGATTTCGACCGGCTCGAACACGAGAAAGATCGAATTCATGTGCCAAAGGACGATCAATAGGATGAACGGGATCGAACCCAGGACAAATTTGCGGATCTTCTGGCGTCCAAAACGACGCTGGATCGCAACGGAAAACTCGTTGATCGCGGTCATTTCTGTACGAGCCCCCAACGTTCGATGGTGTCGGACTCCAATGGTCGCAACAGATAGTGGTCCAGCATGATCCAGGTCAGTCCGATCAACATCATGCCCAGCAAAATCTGCGCTGTGTTGTCGAGTTCCTGACCCGCGAAGATCATATTGCCCAGTCCTGCCTGTCCGGCGAGCATTTCACCGGCGATTACGGCGCGCCAGGCGAAGCCAATGGAAAGACGTGAGCCAATGGCCACAGACGGCATCGCGCCGGGTAGCAGCACATCCTTGATGATCTGGAACCGAGAGGCGCCCAAAGTGCGTGCGGCACTGATATAGCGCATCGGCACCGATCGCACGCCGGAAAGGACATTGAACGCGATGGGGAAGAAACTCGTATAGAGGATCACGATCATCACGGTTGTATTGCTGTTGCCGAACCAGATCACGATCACCGGGAAAATAGCGATTCCCGAGACCGACTGAAAAAAGTTCATAAGCGGGTAGAACATGTCCGCAATGTTGCGGTTCAGGCCCAGCAGCAAGCCAAAGGGGATACCCAGGGCAATTCCGACCGCACTGCCAATCACCAGACGGGTTAGCGTATCGGTGTAGAAGCTGATGAGAACGCCCTTTTCAAGCAGATCAACCGAGGAGAACAAGGTTGTCAGCGGGGAGGGCAGATAGCGATCAGGGCGATCAATCGTTGCCGAAATGATCGCCCAAAGGACCAGTACTCCGATCAGCAGAATGACAAGTTGGATTGCCCGGCTGTCGGTGATGGTCTTTCTGAGCGATTTGCGCCGGTGCGGCGCGACGTCAACTGTTGTCATCGTTTGTAACCTCCGAACGGACGAGGCTGAGAATTTCGTCTCGAGCATCGGTGAATTTCGGATTGTTGACCATATCCTTCCACAGACGTTCTTCGCGTGGAATGTCTATTTTGATCTCGGTCTTGATCTGGCCGGGTCGTCGCGAAAATACTATGCAGCGATCACCAAGGAATGCGGCTTCCTCAACGGAATGGGTGATAAACAGAATGGTGCGGCGCGTCGCCATGACGACGCGGTTCAGTTCGTCCTGCAGCGTGATGCGGGTTTGCGCATCAACAGCCGCAAATGGTTCATCCATCAACATAATGACGGGGTCGGCGCAAAGCGTACGGGCGACGGCCACACGCTGTTTCATGCCGCCGGAAAGTTCATGCGGGTAGCGCTCTTCAAAGCCGCTCAATCCAACAAGATCGATATATTCCTGAACGCGCTTCTCGCGTTCGGCTTTCGGTACCTTGCGGAGTTCGAGGCCGTGCCCGATGTTCCGATTGACGGTCCGCCAAGGCAGTATTGCGTGCTCCTGGAACACCACGCCACGATCCGGACCCGGGCCCTTGATCTCGACACCATCGACCATGGCGCGACCTTCGCGATAGGGCAGCAGGCCTGCGATGATGTTCAGAAAAGTTGTCTTGCCGCAGCCACTGGGGCCGACAATCGTAACGAATTCATTGTCATGAATCTGAAGGTTAATATCCTGCAGCGCATGAACGGATTCGCCCGTGTATTCATCAGGGTAGTGATGTGAGAGTCCCTGAACGATGAGTTTTGCGTCACCCGTCATAGCGTGTCCGGCCTATTTATTTGAATTATTTGGAGATGGGCGCGGGATCAAATCCCGCGCCCACCACGAAATGAAGCGTATGTTGAAAGCGACTTAGCTTCCTTTACTTCAGGTCTGCGAACCATTCCGGATGCCGTTTCACCGTTGAATCGATGAATTTGGAATCCAGATAGTCGGAAGCCGCGTACGGCTTCTTCATCTTCTTCTGCGAGATCAGACGCTTGACCGAGCCTTCGAAGGCTTTGGCTGTGTTCTCGCCAATCCGCGGATCGTACTGCCAGAAGGCGAGGCCTGCGCGGATTTCGTCCTTCGAGTTGTTGACAAAACGAGAGGCAATTTCGACCACTTCGTCACTGTTGGCAGGGTCGCGGACATAGGCGGCTGCCTGAGCGATTGAATCAACGAAGCCCTGGGTTGCTTTCTCGTCTTTGTAGACCCGCTCGGGGTTGCCGTGCAGATAGGCGCAGAAACAAACCAGATCACCACCGCGTTTAACGAGTTTCGCACCGCCGACCTTATTCAGGGTCTGGGTCACAAAGGGTTCCCACGCTGCGATTGCATCAACACCACCGGTGTCGAGGACCGAGACGAGTCCCGGCGGGCGGGTGTTCACGCGATCGATGTCGTTCGTGGTCAGGCCGGCTTCCTTAAGTGCTTCGAGCAGCCAGAGATCGCCCGTCGAGCCGAAAGTGACACCGACTTTCTTGCCTGTGAGGTCAGCGACGGAGTTGATGCCGGATGAACCGGAGGCCACCAGAGCGACAACCTCATCAGCCGTCGGTTTCGCATAGGCGGCGCCGACATAGCCGACGATACCGCGTACGTCCAGACCACGCTCGAGCGCGGCAGGCAGGTTGGTGAAGGCGGCCGGGGCGAAATCGAATTCGCCGGCACGAAGGCCCTTGGAGAGTTCTGAGCCCGTGTTGCGGATTTCGACTTTTACGTCGACGCCGTTGGCGGCGAAGAAGCCTTTTTCCTGAGCGACGAAGACGGCGAGACCGCCGGGGTTACCGGCTGCGCCGACGACCAGTTCTTGCGCGCTTGCAACATTGCTGAACGCGACAAATGGCAAAGCGGCTGCGGCCATTGCCAGATATTTCAATGATTTCACGTTGATGTCCTCCCTGTTGGACGAGGTCTTGTTTAAGACTCTGTTTGTCCCGCAACTATCCGGAGTAAACCCGGCACTAGCAAGGCATTCAGATTTCGGAGAACGAAACTCACAGGGATTT
>JABJAG010000034.1 GCA_018666195.1 Alphaproteobacteria bacterium | reverse complement strand
GGTCACAGTCAGCGATCACACCACGGGGCAACAAACCTTCAAGAATACCCCGTACGGTTCCAACGGGCAGAACCGCGCCACCGGTTTCCGAGTACCCCGCGTGGTTCGAGAGCACCGCCGTTGGTACCGCCCACACGTCATGCCCAAGCGCCTGCAATGGAAATTGCACTGCACTATTGCCCACATGCCCAAAGGCTACATGCGACTGGATTGAGAGAATTTGAAGCATCGGGAACCTTCATGCGATGGAAGTGCACTGGCGCACAAGATTTCGTTTGACCGAAGCGAAACCGTCTTGATACCCGTGATGCGTACGTTTGCCTGGATGCGGAGCCCGGTTCTGACGCCTGACAAAAAGCCCGGTGCCAAAGCACCGGGCTTTTTTTGTCTGCGTGCCCGGCATTCACCAAACCTGTTGCGGAAAAGCAGAAGGCGCCAGGTGCATGGACGCGGAGCCCGTGACGCCTGACGCCTTCCTGATCTTCCCGCGCCGGAGTTGCCCCCGGGTGCTTCAGACCTTTTTGCAATTACCAACGAAAGTTTCGTTTCACGTCACCGATGGAGCATACCCCTGGCCGATACGGTCCATCCGGTGTCACTCGCGAACATGGCGTTGTCTCCAGCGCCCTGCCCGTGTTCCCGAAGGAACCCGAAACTCCAGGTCCAGCTTTGCCACTGTGCCGCTCCGTTCCAATCCGGCCACCCGAAGGCAGCCATTTTATCCCGGTGCGTCATCTCCGAATTCCTGGCCGGCGAGAGCCTGGAACAGAGCGCGACGGACATTCCTGCAAACACGAGCCGAAGCCTGTTTCTGCGGGCGGCGATTTCCGCGAACGGAGACCCCCACCAGAACAACCGCCACCAACGTGACGATACCTTCCCCGCCGTTTTCCCCGCCAACATTTGACCCTCCGAAGACGATCCAACGCGGCGTAGGTTTCCCGGCTTTGCCCGGCCCATCCCATGCAGTTTCCTACACATGACACCCGAACAATGCGACGAACCTCCACCGAGGGGAGTGGTCCCGAAGAACCCTGTCCGCCTGCTGCCTTCCGCCGTCTCCATGACACGACCTTGCGGCCTTCTCACTGATCCGGCGTCTCGCCTCTGTCCTCCTGCGCTGCCCCCTCGGGGTTCGCTCCGGAGTGTCCGAACCGCCGCGAACGGTGATTCCAACCTGACGAGAGACACGCCAACACGCCAATAAATGCACAATCATGTTCTGTCGCCAGGGGCCTGACGGGCAACGCGCAATCACGTCCGAAAGTGCGTTTTCTGTGCAAAACTCATGACACTGATCACAATCCCTCCACAGGTTTTCCACACCCGGGCCGGGCAAGCGGTGCCGGATCACCCGAATTCGACAAACAATTCCCTGAAATCCAAGGTCTTAGGCCCGCTGTGACATTGACGAACCAGTGCAGGCAGGTCTAAACCCAAACCTCTTCGTCATCTCCGTCCGGCAGAACTGATCGCCGGAACGCAGATGGTAACCAAAGCTTCGAGATCGGCAGGTTCCTTCCGATCTTTGTTTTACAGACAGGGGGTCACATGGCGACCGACAACAGACCGCTTTCCCCGCATTTGCAGGTCTATCGCCCACAGCTGACTTCGGTACTTTCGATCCTGCATCGGATCACCGGAATCGCGCTCGCAGCCGGCAGCTTGTTGCTGGTCTGGTGGTTGATCGCAGCGGCGACGGGTCCGACCGCATTCGATACGGTGCAGAGCTTCATCGGCTCGGTCATTGGCCGCATCCTGCTTTTGGGCTGGTCCTTCGCGCTCTTTTATCATCTGTGCAATGGCATCCGACATCTTGTCTGGGATTCGGGCAAAGGCTTCGAACTCAACACCGTCTACGCATCAGGGTGGCTTGTTGTTGTCGCTGCGACAGTTCTGACGGTGATCAGCTGGATCGCTGCCTATGTTGTTCTCGGAGGAGCTGGATCATGAGTATACGCACCCCTCTCGGACGCGCACGCGGCCTTGGATCAGCGAAAACCGGTACCGATCACTGGTGGGCACAGCGCGTCACTGCGTTGGCCCTGATCCCGCTGGTTATCTGGTTCGTGGTTTCGATGATCGTGAACACCGGTTCCGATCACGAAGCCGCACTGTCCTTTATCAGCAGTCCGATCAATGCGGTGCTGCTCACCCTTCTGATTGTCGCCACTTTCTACCATGGCCAGCTTGGCCTTCAGGTGGTGATCGAAGACTACATTCACACGAAGTGGCTCGAAGTGGCCCTGATCCTGTCGGTCAAGGGTGGAGCCATCTTCCTCGGCGTGGCCTCGGTCTACGCCGTGATCGCAATCGCACTCGGAGGCTAACGTGGCGACCATCGGCGGATATGAGGTTATTGACCACGACTATGACGTGGTTGTCGTTGGCGCGGGTGGCGCAGGTTTGCGCGCCACGTTCGGCATGGCCATGAAAGGCCTGAAGACGGCGTGCATCACCAAGGTCTTTCCGACCCGTTCCCACACCGTGGCGGCGCAGGGCGGCATTTCAGCCGCGCTCGGCAATATGGGTAAGGATGACTGGCGCTGGCACATGTACGACACCATCAAGGGGTCGGACTGGCTGGGCGATCAGGATGCCATTGAGTACATGGTGCGGCAGGCCGTCCCGGCGATCATCGAACTCGAGCATCAGGGTGTTCCCTTCTCGCGCACCGAAGACGGTAAAATCTATCAGCGCCCGTTTGGGGGCATGACCACGAATTATGGTGAAGGCACTGCCCAGCGCACCTGCGCGGCGGCTGACCGTACCGGGCACGCCATTCTGCACACGCTCTATCAGCAGTCTCTGAAAAACGACGCGGAATTCTTCATCGAGTATTTCGCGCTCGACCTGATCATGGAAGACGGCCGCTGCCGTGGCGTCATGGCCCTGAATATGGCTGATGGCACGATCCATCGCTTCCGGGGTCACCAGATCTGCATGGCCACAGGCGGTTATGGTCGCGCCTATTTCTCAGCCACCTCAGCCCATACGTGTACGGGTGATGGCAGCGCCATGGTCGCGCGTGCTGGACTACCATTGGAGGATCTAGAGTTCGTTCAGTTCCACCCAACCGGGATTTACGGCGCCGGCGCCCTGATCACCGAAGGTTCGCGCGGCGAAGGTGGTTACCTCACTAATTCCGAGGGTGAGCGCTTCATGGAGCGCTATGCACCCTCCGCCAAGGACCTGGCATCACGCGACGTGGTCAGCCGTTCGATGACCATCGAAATGCGCGAAGGCCGCGGCGTGGGTGGCGAGAAGGATCACATTCATCTGCATCTCGAGCATCTCGACCCCGACGTGATCGCCGAACGACTCCCGGGCATCTCCGAGACCGCGCGTATCTTCGCCGGTGTCGATGTGACCAAGGAGCCGATCCCGGTCCTGCCAACCTGCCATTACAATATGGGCGGCATCCCGACGACTTATAAGGGTCAGGCCCGCAGCTGGACCGAGGGCGACCCCGAGGCCACCGTCGAAGGCCTGATGGCCATCGGTGAGGCCGCCAGTGTTTCGGTCCACGGTGCCAATCGCCTGGGTTCGAACTCCCTGCTCGATCTGGTCGTGTTTGGCCGCGCCGCCGCGGAATACGCTGCCGAAGTGGTCACACCGGGTGCAGCACACGATCCGCTTCCCGACAATGCGGGCGAAGAGGCGCTGGTGCGTCTCGACCGTTTCCGCCACGCCAAGGGAGGCACGCCCACCGCCAAGCTGCGCCTCGACATGCAGCGTGTCATGCAGAACAACTGCGCGGTCTTCCGCACAGGTGAAGTGCTGCAGGAAGGCGTCGACCAGCTCAACGAACTTTGGGCACAACGCGATGACCTCAACGTCAACGACACGTCACTGATCTGGAACTCGGACCTGATCGAGACCCTGGAACTCGACAATCTGATGGTTCAGGCCGTGGCCACGATCAACTGCGCCAACCGGCGTGAAGAAAGTCGCGGCGCCCATGCCCGCGAGGATTTCTCCGATCGCGATGACGAGAAATGGCTCAAGCATTCCCTGGCCTGGGTCAACGACAAGGGTGAGGTTCGCACCGAATATCGTCCGGTCCATCTGGAACCACTTTCCAATGAAGTCGACAGCTTCCCGCCCAAGGCGCGGACCTACTAGTCCCGGCGCGGCGACGAAGGAGAATTTGAAATATGGCTGAGTTTACGCTCCCGAAAAAATCCAAGGTGATCGAAGGCAAGGAATGGCCGAAGCCCGAAGGCGCGACCAACACCAAAGCCATCAAGGTCTATCGCTGGTCACCCGACGATGACCAGAACCCGCGCCTCGACACCTATCATGTTGATCTCGACGATTGCGGACCGATGGTTCTCGACGCCCTGATCAAGATCAAGAACGAGGTCGATTCGACCCTCGCCTTCCGGCGGTCCTGCCGCGAAGGCGTGTGTGGCTCCTGCGCGATGAACATCGACGGCGGCAACACGCTGGCCTGCACCAAATACATTGCAGATGCCAAGGGCGACCTGAAAATCTACCCGCTCCCCCATCAGGCGGTGATCAAGGATCTGGTTCCCGATCAAACCCATTTCTTTGCCCAGTATCGGGAGATCGAGCCCTGGCTGAAAACCGACACGCCGGCCCCGGAACGCGAGCGCCTGCAGTCACCCGAAGATCGCGCCAAGGTCGATGGCCTGTGGGAATGCGTTCTCTGTGCCTGCTGTTCGACTTCCTGCCCGAGTTACTGGTGGAACGAGGATCGTTATCTCGGACCAGCCATCCTGCTGCAGGCCTATCGCTGGCTTGCAGATTCGCGTGACGAAGCCACCGGCGAGCGCCTCGACAATCTCGAGGATCCGTTCCGGCTCTATCGTTGTCACACGATCATGAATTGCACGAAGACCTGTCCGAAGCATCTCAACCCGGCCAAGGCGATCGCATCGATCAAGAAGATGATGGTCGAACGCCGCCTGTGATCAACAGCGCTTCATTGCCAAACAGTTTCGCCGCGGCCCGTGCCGCGGCGGTTTTGTTTTGGGCCCTTGAAAGAGACAGCCATGTTCATTCCGAAAAGCTTTGAAGTCTCCGATACAACAGTGCTGCACGACCTGATCGATGCCGATCCATTTGGCATTCTGGTCGGAATGCGTGAAAAGGCCCCCTATGCCAGCCACATCCCGTTTGTGCTGGATCGCAACCGGGGACCGAAAGGCACGTTGTGTGCGCATGTTGCGCGCAACAATCCGCAAGGCGAATCATTTGACGGCGATCAGCAGATGCTTGCCATCTTCCAGGGACCTCACGGATAT
>JABJAG010000033.1 GCA_018666195.1 Alphaproteobacteria bacterium | reverse complement strand
TCGCGGCGGGCAGCACGGGTAGTATTCCCGCCACAGCCGACCTGCTCGCTGTTGTTGCAGATTTACCGGCCGGTTATGTGGTGCTGCCGGGGCTCGATCGCGTGCTCGACGATCACGCGTGGGGAAAGGTTGACGCCACCCATCCACAATTTGGTTTGCACCAGCTTCTCGGTCGGCTGGACCGTACACGGGCGCAGGTTCGTGAATGGCCCTTTCTGCCGGAGATCACGACAGCCAGCCCGTCGCGCACAAGACTGATTTCAGAAGCGTTGCGCCCTGCCGCGACAACCGAAGCCTGGTTGCAGGAGCGCGGCATGGTTGGCGCGGATTCACTGGACGGCGTAATGCGGATTGACGCCCGGGAACCCCATGAAGAAGCCGGTGCCATTGCTCTTGTGCTGCGAGAAACCCTGGAGACACCGGGCCGGACCGCAGCCCTGGTCACATCAGACCGTACGCTGGCGCGCCGGGTGACATCCGCGTTGGGCCGCTGGGGGGTCCTGATTGACGATAGTGCTGGTGTTCCGCTTGCCGAATCCGTGCCGGGAACCTTCCTGCGCAGTATCCTGCACACGGTGCATGAAGGTGTTTCACCCGTTTCACTTCTGGCCACATTGAAACATCCGCTGGCTGCCGGTGGGCGAGACCCGGCCCTGTTTCGCGCGAGCGCGCGAGAGCTCGAACGCCTGGTGTTGCGGGGTCCCCGGCCTGCAGAAGGGGTTTCCGGATTGCGCGAAGCTGCCAGGCGTCGTGAGGGTATGGAACGCAAGGATGATGCGTCCCGTCATCAGGACATCTGGCCGATCGTGTTTGAGCTCATCGATTTTCTGGATTCGGCGTGCTCGGATTTTGCTGATGTGCTCGGCAAACCGGAAGTATTGCTGCCTGAGATCGTACGCGCCCATGTGGCGTTTGCGGAGATGCTGGCGGCAACCGAACAGGAAACCGGTGCGATGCAGCTCTGGGCGGGTGACGCGGGAGAAGCATTGGCTGGTTTCGTGGCTGAACTCACCGAGCATGGCGCGGCGTTGGGGGCCATTCCACCGGAACGCTATGCCGCCCTGTTCGAAACATTGTTGGTGGGTCGCGTCGTGCGGCCGCGCTATGGCGCGCACCCGCGACTTTCGATTCTCGGGCCGCTCGAAGCACGTCTGCAACGCCACGACGTGATGATTCTGGCCGGTCTGAATGAAGGCAGCTGGCCCGCCGACGCCAATGTTGACCCCTGGATGGGGCGACCCATGCGTGCTGACTTTGGGTTGCCATCCCCCGAACGCCGGATTGGCCTCAGCGCCCATGACTTTGTGCAGGGGTTCTGTGCCGAAGAGGTCGTGCTGACCCGCTCCGAGCGGGTCGAGGGCGCGCCAACCATCCCGGCACGTTGGTTGACCCGGCTTGAGGTCGCGATTGAGGCTCTGGATGTGGCCGGTGGTGATGGTCTCAGCGCCGCCGGTGAGATGTATCTGCATTGGTGGCGTGAGCTGGATGGTCCGGTGGCGCGCGGAAGCGCAACACCGATCAATATGCGCCCACGCCCGGCACCCCCCGTGGAAGCCCGGCCACGCCAGCTGTCCGTGACGCAAATCGAAACATGGATGCGTGATCCCTATTCCATTTATGCCCGACATATTCTCAAGCTGCGCGCCCTTGACCCGATTGATCAGGCCGTCGATGCCGCGACTTATGGTTCGTTGATCCATGATGTGTTCGACAGGTTTCTGGCAACCTTTCCCGACGGTCCCCTGCCGGTAGATGCCCATCAACAGCTGATTGGCATCGGTGAGGACGTGATGGGCGGCTACCGCAGTATGCCAGCGGTCTGGACTTTCTGGTGGCCACGTTTTCTGCGGATTGCGACCTGGTTTATCCAGGTCGAAACCCGGCGGCGCGCGAGCTTGCGAAATATTCACGCCGAAGTCTGGGGCAATATCGATCTTCCGGGCCCGGCAGGTCCGTTCCGTCTGGTCGCACGTGCTGATCGTATCGACGAGCTCCAGGATGGGGGCATCGCCGTGATCGACTTCAAGACGGGTGCGCCGCCCAGCAAGCGTGAAGTGGCCGCAGGGTTTGCGCCGCAACTGCCGCTTGAGGCTGCGATGGTGGCGCAGGGAGGTTTCGATGGCGTGCCCCCGCTTGAAGTGCACGAGCTGGCGTTCTGGCGGCTTTCAGGGGGACGTGAGCCGGGTGCGATCAAGGATGCTGCCGATGACCCGCTTACTGTGGCGGCGGAGGCCTATGCAGGCCTTGTTGCGCTGATCGGGAAGTTTGACGATGTCGCAACGCCCTATGAGGCGCGACCGCGGCCGGACAAAGCACCGCAATATTCCGACTACGAACACCTCGCCCGTGTGAAGGAATGGTCGACAGCCGGTGAGTCGGACGGGGGGAGCGAAACGTGAGCCGCCCGAATTTCGATCCGGTCCAGCTCGCACGTGTTGTCGAGCGG
>JABJAG010000032.1 GCA_018666195.1 Alphaproteobacteria bacterium | reverse complement strand
GACATAGAGAACGCGGTCTCGTGTTTCCGCGTGTATCTGATCGGTACTCATGGTGCTTGTCCGTCGGGTTACATACTGGAGATCGGCGGTCCCGAAATGCGGGGATCAATCCTCGTCCATTTCGGCAGTGCGGTAAATATAGTTGCCGTCCATATAGGTCACAAAGAATTCATGAAACGACATGGGTTCGTATTTGGGGACCTCTCCCGGTGCAATACAGGACGGAAAAGGTTCTGCCACAGTCTCATCATTGCAATTGAAAAAGAAGGTCAGTGCATAGCGGTCCTTGACCGGTGGCACCACGCGATGCGGGGTTGCGATGAATCGGCCATTGGTCCAGCGGTTGAAGAATTCACCTGTGTTGACGACGATGGCGCCGCGCACGGGCTCGACTTCGATCCATTTGCCGGTTGGGGACATCACCTGCAGACCGGGCACGTCCATCAGCGGCAAATAGGTCATGGAGCTATGGTCCGAATGCGGCGACAGCGAGAACTGACCTTCCTCAACCTCCACCGGCGGATACCAGGCGCAGCGATTGTAGTATTCGGGCGTTGAGAATTTCTCAGCGAAATAGTCAGCTGGCAGGTCAAGTGCCAGCGCATAAGCAGGAAGCATCCGGATGGCCAGCGCTGCCATGGTTTCCTGATATTCAAGCAGGGTTTTGCGGAATTCCGGTAATGCTTCCGGCCACTGGTTCAAGCCGCGATGACGTGTATTGGAAAGGACCTTGGGGTCATCTGCCTTTCGCTCCCGCATGAAGGCCCAGGCTTCGTTCAGGTCTTTCTTTTCGTTTTTTGCAATCTTCGACCAGCGCAGGATCATGGCCTTGTTCGGAATGAAGCCCTGATGATGGAAATCAACCTTGTGGTTCATTTTCTCTTCGTCGGGCAGTGCAAACAGTTCGGCGATCTGGTCGAACGCATTGTCGATCACGCTCTGTTCAACACCGTGGTTTACAATGCAGTAGAAGCCGAGCCCTTCCTGAATCGCGCGCAGATCGGTTGCAAATTGCGCCACGGCTTCCGGGGCACCCGACATGTAGCTGCCAATATCGATGACCGGGATCTGCTCATCGGCAAGACATTGCGCGATGTAGTCCGAAACCTTTGATTCCGAATCGGCAGCTCTGGACATGGCTTCTCTCCCTCGCATTCCGAGTGGCCGGAATACTCTCTGGGCAGAGAGCACTCCGGTCGATCTCATGAAAGTGGCGAACTACTGGGCCGCCGCAGCAGTGTCCTCGTCATCGGGAACGAGGTCGGCGAGGTTCGGCATGACCTCTTTTGCGAACAAGTCCATGTTCGAGAGCCAGGCGTCGAATGGCTCATAAACGTACTGGACCTGCAGGACGGTCCCGAAGCCTCCGGTGTCGTCATAGAGCTTGCGTAGTTTCTCGGTCACCGTGTCGGGGCTCCCGACGATCCAGATGTTGTCGCATATATATTCTGCTGTCAGATCCTCATCTTTGATGTCTTCGTTCTCCTTGTAGAGATCGACGACGCCGAGAGATTTCAGGACGTTGTACATATAGTCGTTATAGGCTCGGGCCATGCCCCCACTGAGCGCATGTTCACGCGCTTCAGCATCGGTCTTTCCGACATAGATTTCACGCGCCACCCGCCAGTCCTTGCGGTGTGGTGTACGGCCGGTTTCCTTGGCACCCTTGAGAACCGCATCCCAGTGGGTGTTGAGGTTGGCGGCTGGCAGATAGTTCACACTCATTGGAATCCAGCCCTCGCGGCCTGCTGTTTCCAGCGATTCTGAATATTTGTGCAGCCCCGCCACAGCGATCGGTGGGTGGGGATCCTGATAGGGTCGGATGTGATGGTAGAGCGGAATCTGTGGCATGGGCTCGGGCACTTTGAACTGCCAGAATTTGCCGTTGTGCTCGAACGGATCATCCTCGGTCCACAGGCGTTTGATCGCTCCGATTGCTTCGCGCATGCGTTCGCGATGCTCACCTTCCTGATAGTTGATATCGAAAAAGTGGAAATCCGTGGGCGCACCACCCGCGCCGATACCGAAATTTAACCGGCCTTTCGACAGATGATCGAGATAGGCGATCCGCAGGGCGACAAGTCGAGGGTCATGCATGGGCAACAGGACAACGCCGGTGCCAACGCGAATTTGCTCCGTCTGGGCGAACACCGTAGCCGCGAACAGGTCGGTCGCCGGAATGGGTTCCCAGGGAATGGTGTAGTGCTCACCCATCCAGCCTTCGGAATACCCGAGCTTGTCGGCGTGGACATAAGTTTGGACATCGCGGTGATAATTGCCGGTTACGTCGCCACCGGGCGGACGCAGCGGCATGCTGAACATTCCGTATTTCATAGCGTCAGTCTCCCACAAGACTTCGGGCGCGCGCGACTTCAAGGCCGCTTCTTGCGCGTGGTGACCTGATTGTAGGGGAAGGTGGGTCGGAAGAGTCAACTGCGTTCAGTTGTGGGAATAATGTTTCACATATCAGAAACATTGTCCGGGTCTGAAAGACCTCCTATCGTCGCCATATATTCGCGGGAGAAGCTTATGTTGATTGGTAAAAAAGGTGAGGCCAAAAGCGCCATTGAGACGGCCGATGCGACCTCGATCACCGTGCGCGGCAAGGATTTGTGCAACGACGTCATGGGGCACGCCTCAATGGCTGAGTTTTTCTTTTTCCACCTGACCGGGCACGAGCCCACGGCGGATCAGGCGTTCTTCATGGATGTTCTGGTGGTCGGGTTGGCCGAGCATGGCCTGACACCCAGTGTGCAGGCTGCGCGGATGACCCTGGCGGCTGCGCCGGAAGCCTTTCACGGTGCGGTGGCCGCAGGCCTGCTTGGTGTTGGCTCGGTGATCCTGGGTAGCGCAGATGTTTGCGGCGTGATGCTGGATGACGCTGCCAATAGAATCGAAGCCGGTGCATCTGCGGAAGATGTCGCGCTGGCGATCGCGCACGAGCACAAGGCAGCCGGGAAGTTCATTCCGGGTTTTGGGCATCCCATCCATCACCCCGTTGATCCCCGGGCCGTTCGAATTCTCGCACTGGCCGACGAACGCGGCGTCTCCGGGCGTCATGTGAATGCGCTTCGGGCCTTTCCTGCAGCGGTTGAGGATGTCTGGGGCAAGCCCTTGCCGATGAACCTTCAGGGGCCGATGGCGGCTGTCCTGCTCGATCTGGATTTTCCCAAGACGGCCATCCGGGGCATTCCGATTCTTGCGCGTACGATCGGATTGATCGGACATCTGAATGAGGAGATCGAACGTCCGATCGGATTCCTTCTTGCCCATCATGGTGAAGAGGCAATCGAATACGACGGGAAATAGCCCGATGACCTCTCATGAATTGTTCGATCCCAAGGCTGAAACCCGGGAACCGGCTGATCAGAAACGGAAAGACGAACCGGTCTACCGCAAGCAGGTGGAGTATCTGTTTGCGAAGTCGGGATTCTATCGGGAGAAACTTGCGGAGGCTGGTTTCAAGACACCTGAATCCGTGGGTGGGCTTGATGATTTGCGCCACCTGCCGTTTACGGTGAAGGATGAGCTGCGCGCCAGTCAGGCGGAGCATTTGCCATTGGGCAAGCAACTCGCAGCACCGCTGGAGGATATTGTCCGTATCTATTCCACCAGCGGTACGTCGGGCACACCACTCTACATTCCGGTGACTCAGGGTGATCTGAAGCGTTGGATTCACACCTCGAACCGTAGCTATTTCGCGGCGGGCATTCGCCCGCACCATCGGGTGGTGACGACCTACAATTCGGGACCATTCGCGGCAGGGGCCGTGCATGAATCGATGATCGCGCTGGGCGTGCGCATGGTGCCGGTCGGCAGCGGCAACACCGAGCGTCTGCTGACAGCGCTGGAGCGGTTTCAGGTGCAGGCCATCCCCGGCACGCCATCCTATTTTCTTTATATTGCGGAGGCGGCCCGTGCACGCGGGATTGATCCCCGATCGGTCGGGCTGCAAACTCTGGTTGCCGGCGGTGAGCCGGGTGGTGGTGAGCCCACGGTGCGTGCCCAGATCGAGGATGCCTTCAACGCCAAAGTGCATGAAGTGCTCGGACTGGGTGAGCTTTCAATTTCCATGTTCGGCGAAGGCCCGGAGCAGGATGGCATGAGCTTCCTTGCACGTGACTACATCCATATGGAACTGATCGACCCGGTCACCGAGCAGCCCATCCCGTTTGAAGATGGCGCAGAGGGAGAGCCGGTCTACACCCACTTGATGCAGGAAGGTGCGCCGTTGCTGCGATTCCGCTCGCGCGACCATGTGCAGATTCGTATGGGGCCTGTCGCCAGCGGCCGCACAGGGCCGCGTATTCGATGTATCGGCCGCACGGACGACATGCTGATCGTGCGCGGCGTGAACGTATTCCCCAGTGCCATCCGCGAGGTTGTGAATGATTTTCAGCCTGAAGTCAGTGGATTGATTTCAGTGCGACCGTCGAAGAAGGGCGTGCAGCAACTTCCGCCACTCAGAATCTGTGTGGAAGTTGCCGAAGGGCAGGATGCCGCGCCGGGCTTGGCTGCGGCCATTGAAAAGGCAATCCGGGCGCGTTTGATCTTCACCGCCCGGATCGAGCTTCTGCCATTCAATTCTCTGCCACGTTCGGACTACAAAAGCCGATTGGTGGACCACTGCGATGCGGTTGATTAAGGCCTAAAGCAGGGCGGGGTTCAGCGTGTAAGTGCCGGTTACAGAGCCGCTGGCCAAAATATGCCCTTCCATGGCCGCTCTGGCATCCGCACCACTGAAAACGCCGTCCAACTCAAGTGATTCCGCATCAAGTGCGAAGACCGTGAAGACGTATTCGTGCATCAATTCGTCATTCCAGGGTGGTGCCGGGCCGTCATAGCCACCGTAATTGCCGGCCATGTCCGGATTGCCTGCCATGAACATGCCGAAATCGTTGGCGCCACGCACACCGTGTGCGCTCTCTCCCGTCGCCTTGCCCTTGGGGACAACGGCATCGGATTCAGCGCCTTTGGGAAGGCTCGTTGTGCTGGTCGGAATATCGACCAGGACCCAATGCATGAAATCCATTCTGGCCTGATCGGCAGGAATGGTCTTGCGTTCCTGATTGGCGTCATCGAACACGGTCGGCACGCTGCGGTCGTGCATGATGATGGCGTAGGATTTTGTGCCTGCGGGACCGGCATCCCAATTCATCGCGGGACTGATGTTGGGTCCAAATGTGAAGGGTGTGTCTTCGGTGCGAATGCCAAACGCGAATTCCTCGGCGATGCGCTGTCCGTCGGAAATACCTTCGATGGTAACTTGGAGTTGGGTCATTCATGCCTCCCTGCACGTGAATGGTGTTTGAAACTTTACCATGTGGCAGGGAACAGGAAAAAGGGCGGGCTAGAACGGCACTGAGAGACTGATCGCACCGAAACGGTCGGCCTGTCGCTGACCGTCAAATTCGCGGGTTCTGTAAACCTGGGTGATGGCAAGTCTTGCGCCGCGATAGATGACGGCCGCCCCAACCTGAAAATCTCCAACGAAAGTCTTCTTGTCGACACTGTGGCTGCTGGAAAACGTGTTGCCATCGAGGAAGATGTCCCGCGCGACGGCGCGCCCCTGTGCGCCCGCAAACAGATACCAGGCAAAATCGGATTTCCTGTTCACGGCCGCCAGTCCACTGAGCGCAGGTCGGATCAGCGGCGGGCCGTAGTCGATGTCCAGTTCCTGCCCGATCCGGAACATTGCGCCAGCGCTGGCAAAGGTCATCACATTGCCCAGACTGCCGCCAATATGAGGAATTGCATCCAGTTTCACGCCAAGAACCTGCCATGGCGGCGTGCGCCAGCGGCGTTCGCCGATCAGCATCACGCCGGGTTCGTTGTCGAGCTGATGGGACCAACCGCTGGATTTTGCAACACCGATCAGTTCATGCACGCCGTTCTGGACCTGTTTGCCCAGCGCATAGGGGCCGACAAGCCCGATATCGAGTTCGACGGTGTCCAGCGTGTCCAGAGATGGGCGGGCGGTGTTCTGGCTCGTTTCCGCGTGTACCGAGATACCGCCATACACCCAGCCCGCATAGGGACGGTCGTTGCGCACCACCGTAGTGGCTGAGGTGTCT
>JABJAG010000285.1 GCA_018666195.1 Alphaproteobacteria bacterium | reverse complement strand
GAATAGGGAATGCCGATCAGTGCTGCGAGATGCAGGACGGTATCGCACCCGGCGACGACCTGCCGTACAGCATGTGAATCGCGAATATCGCCGGCGATGATTTCTATGGCGTCCAGTGTTTCGGGTGCGGCGTCGTCCAGCCAACCCCATGAGCCACGAGAATCGTATTCCACAAAGGCACGAACCTCTGCGCCATCGCTTGCCAGTTGCTCGACCAAATGGGAGCCGATAAATCCACCCGCGCCCGTCACAAGAACCTTTGTCACACTGCCTCACATCACCAAACGACCGCGGTGCGGCCAGATCAGCTTATGGTCGGCGAGTATGGTTAAGGAAAAGTAAGGATCATGACGTTGTTGGCGCCGGATTGCACGATGCTAAGTCTTTTTGGGTACTTTTTTTAGCGCCCATTTGACCCGGGCTGCCGTTGTGTCGGCTTCGAGGGTTCCTGAGACCACGACCTGTTCCGTGCGACGGACTTCGTCAG
Source organism: Alphaproteobacteria bacterium (assembly GCA_018666195.1). Taxonomy (GTDB): domain Bacteria; phylum Pseudomonadota; class Alphaproteobacteria; order UBA6615; family UBA6615; genus JABJAG01. Next base: position 17,289 of record JABJAG010000285.1, on the reverse strand, counting down.
CTGTGCCCAGATAAACGCTTTCGGCGAGAGACAGGGTTCCACCTTCGGCGATCAGCCGCCACCCTGCCCCGCTTGGCAACCGCAACAGAACAGCAGATCCATTTTGAACCAGGGAAGCCTGAACCGTTGGGTGCAGGTGGAAACGTAGTGCAAATCCCCGTGCCGGTCGGGTGTTGCCAGAGGCGCCGGCCCGCAAGAGTGCGTCTTCACCACGAATGTCTTCACCACCTGCCGCCATATACACCCGGCGTTCATGGGCCAGACCGAAGACTGGCACGTAGCCGTCCTGTTGGGCTGAAATCCAGTGGCTGCCGTCGTCTTCTTTTCGTTCAGCGGTGACGTCAGTGGGGCGACGGCCAAAGGTGTTGTCGGTCAGAATTTCGGACGAGTTGGTGTCGTCGATAACCATGGTCGAATGCGCAGCCGTTGATCGCTGTACGGCGGCCCAGGGGTCGCGGTTGCCAGGGCGGGCGCCACAATTGGTGATCAGCCGTTCTTTACCAATCGACACTTCCATGCTGAGCGTCCCGGCATGGGCGGTGGTGTCGAGCCCGGCTTGAGGTGGAACACCTGTGTCGAGCAGCACCACCGTGCGATTGGCCACAAGCCGCTCAAACCCTGAATGGGGTGCATGCGCCGGGGGGCGCCCCCGCGCATCCGCCTGGGTGAGCAGCATATCGATCAGCCAGTCTTCGCCTTCGCCGCTGCCGTTGAACAGTGCCAGTCCGCCGTCGTTGTGGCGCAGCATCCGCAGGAAAGGTGCTGCGCGGTCAATCGCAGCCAGCAGAAAGGATGGAATATCTGTTCCCGATGCCAACAGGGCACTGCGGACATCGACAAGATCCCGAAGAACCGTTTCCTGGGTTTGCGGGTTGCGGGAGACATGCCCGCCATCGGGGCGGATTTGTCGATCCACGGCGCGTTCGAGAATTTTCAGACCTTGACGAATGGCGCTGTCATTGTCCGGCAAGGCCACGCCAGCCGCGATCAGCCCTTTGGCGGCCCGGATCAGTCCGGCACCCTCCACACCACCGGGCAGGACGCGGGCGAGATGTTTCGACTGGCGGGCAATTGTGGCGAGATACCGGCGTCGATAGAGGTCGTCAGCAGATGCACAGAAAAAGTCATGCTGGCCAAGCCAGGCGTGTAGACGGGTGGCCAGTACGTCTGGCCGCCACGCGATTTCCTGCCAGCCGGATTGACGCTCGACCCAGTCGCCCACCAGATCACGGGCTTTCCGCCGGGCGGCATCGCCACCCACGGCCCGCAGGTCGCGGAGCCAGTCAAACCCATGTAGTTCAGCCAGCCAGGCGTCGCTCATCCCGACCGGGTGCCAGGCGTGTTTGCCGCCGCGTACAGTCTCGCCAAGGAATGACAACTCCCCGGCTGAAATCGCACTCCCGCGTTCGGCATTGCCGGGCCACGAATCCGGTGGCACGACAGCCAATTCATTCGGCGCACGTCCGACAAGCGTGTAGCGGTAGATCGGCGTGGCATAGAGCAGTTTGCCCATGCCGTAGCGGAGGTCCTGAAATGCGTTCCCGCTCACAACCCTACCCTCATCAACCGGCCCGCATGGCCGCGATGTTGTCGGCATAGGCGTCGGGTCCGCCTTTGAAGGTGGCAGTTCCCGCGACCAACACATTGGCGCCCGCGGCGATGGCCAGCGGTGCTGTCTTGCGGTCGATACCACCATCGACTTCCAGGTCGATAGGCTGGCCGCCGCCGGCGACGTGATTGTCAATCCGTGTGCGCAGGGCAGAAATCTTGGTCAGTTGGCTTTCGATGAATGCCTGGCCACCGAAACCCGGATTGACGCTCATCACGAGAATCAAATCGACCATGTCCATCACCTCGTCGACCACACTTACCGGGGTTGCCGGATTGAGGACGATACCAGCCTTCTTGCCGAATCCGCGAATGGTCTGCAGCGAACGATGAAGATGTGGCCCGGCTTCGGGGTGGAGTGAAATGATGTCGGCACCAGCATCGACGAAGCTTTCGATCATCGGGTCAACCGGACTGATCATCAGGTGGACATCAAAGGGTAGATCACAATGGGGCCGCAGTGCTTTCGCGACAGCCGGGCCGATGGTGATATTGGGCACGAAATGCCCGTCCATCACGTCGATATGGATCCAGTCAGCCCCTGCGGCCGCGACCGCGCGAACCTCTTCGCCGAGTTTTGCGAAATCGGCGGCCAGAATGGATGGTGCAATGCGGACGGGCGTTCCCGCCTCTGGGTTCGAAGCCATGACTTCTGGTACCCGATTTGCGCGCTGCGCCGCAAGAATTAGCGCGGCGGCAAACGTGAAATCAGTTGCGGATCAGTCGTGCTGCGAAAAAACCGTCCATGCCGCCCCGTTCCGACCAATGGGACGGCAGGGTGCGCAGCATGCCATCCGGTGTGATGGCAGCGGGTGCCAGTCCGTCCAGCTCGGGCCAGTTTGCGGGGTCAAGTCGGTCGAGGGTAACCGGTGCGCCGGCCTCCAGCAGGGACTCGATCTGGGCTGAACCTTCCTCGGGTTCTAGCGAGCATGTGGCAAACACAATCGCACCACCGGGCTTCACCATATCGACTGCCGCGCGGAGCAGGTTTTGCTGCAGGTCGGTCACGGCTTCGACGTCTTTTGATTTTCGTCGGCGCGGAATGTCCGGGTGCCGTCGGATTGTTCCCGTGGCTGAACATGGCGCATCGAGCAGCAGGGCATCGGCCAGTTCTTCAGGGCGCCATGTGACCCCGTCTGCATTGACGATCTTGGCCGTCAGGCCGGTTCGCTTGAGGTTGTCGCGCAAGGGCCCCAGTCGTCCGCTGGTGATGTCGACAGCGGTCACCGTGGCACCCGCATCGGCGAGCTGCAACGTCTTGCCCCCGGGGGCAGCGCACAGGTCGATGACTTGCTTGCCGCTCATGTCGCCCAGCAAGCGTGCGGGCAGGGCCGCAGCTGCATCCTGAATCCACCACTGGCCATCCTGAAAACCCGGCAGGTCAGCAATGCGCCCGCCACCGCTGCGCCGCAGTGTTCCACCCGGCAGGATTTCAGCTTCGAGTTGGGCGGCCCAATCCCCGGCATCGGCTCGGGAGGAAATGGTGATGTCGAGCGGGGCTTCGATCAGATGTGCCGCCGCAATAGCTTCGGCCGTTTCCAATCCGTAGTTGGCGTTCCAGCGGTTGAACAGCCAGTTGGGTGTGTTTGCCTCACCGGGGTTTTCCGGATCAGAAATCGGCATACCAGCAGTCTTGTCCCGGTCGATCCGACGCAAGATTGCATTGACCAGGCCCTTGAGCGCGCCTTTGCGGTACTGGCTTGCAACCCGTACGGCAGCGTCAACAGCGGCATGGGGCGGGGTTTCGAGAAACACCAGCTCGGCGACACCCATGCGCAAGACATTGCGGATGCGAGAGTGACGGCTGGAAAGCGGGCTGTTCAGCCGTGCCTTGATGACCCGGTCGATCTCGCCGAGATTACGCAGGGTTGCGCCGACTATGCGGCGCACCAGCGCGCGGTCGCGGGGGTCGAGTTTCGCCAGCGCCTTGTGTTCTCCCAACGCAATGTCGAGTGGCGCGCCGCGGTCGAGAACAGCGTCGAGAAGGTCACAGGTAATGTCACGGGAATCAGCCATGGCGCTTTAGACCATATTCCGGCGCGGACACAAAGATGGGCGTAGTGCAGATATGAAAAAGGGGCAGGTGTGGTGCCCGCCCCTGAATTTCAAATTCGTGTCTGGCGCGATCAGGCGGCGCTGCGGTCTTTCCGGATATAGGCCATCGCACAATGCTTGTCGCAATACGGACGGCCAGGAACTGTATCGGCCTCACAGAAGCTGAAATTGTCCTCACCGGGATCGCCGGTCGGCCACAGGCAGTCCTTCACATCACCACCGCGACGGGCGAGAGGCGGCACGACCTGTTCGGCATGACGCTGATTGTCATCGGGAACGATCTTTTCGCCGCCGATTTCTTCGTCTGCCATGGTGCCGCGCAAGGCTTTGGCTTCCAGTGCCCGGTCGATCGCCCGGTTGCGACGACGCGACCCGGTGCCATTGCCCCGGATGGGGGATGGCCGACTTTCGAGGCTAAGGCGATGTGCCTTGCCGATGACCGCGTTGCGGGTCACCCCACCCAATTGGACCGCGATCTGGCTTGCGCTCAGACCCTTAGCCCACAATTCACGAAGCATCGCTACCCGTTCATCAGTCCACGACATTTTGGAGCCCCATTTGTCTATTTGTGTCTTGGAGGCCCTCAAATGAGCGCCTCAATCCCGGGGCAGAGCCTAGATCATGTGGGATAATGGGGGCAAGACCACAAAATGGTGTAGGAGCCACTAGATGTGGACAAGGTAAAGATTCCGTTTCCATATTTTGGGTCAAAACCGTCACTTTCGGGACCATGGACCGCGGCGCGACCCGGATCCCGGAACACTGCCTCGGCCTGATTCTGTCTGTTTGCGAGGCGACCAGGGCCCCTGCGGTGCAGCGGGCGTCACAACCGATGAAGTTATTGAATTGCCTGACATTTCCCGCAGTTTCGCAACACGATTTGCGGTGTTGGGATGGGTCGAAAACAGCTTGTCCCGCTGGTGGGTGTGCAGCGGGTTGATGATGAACATATGGGCGGTCGCGGGGTTGTTCTCTGCTGCCTGATTGTCGATCCGCTGCGAACCCGCCTCGAGTTTTTCCAGTGCATCGGCCAGCCAGTCCGGATTTCCGCAAATTTCTGCCCCACCGCGGTCGGCGTCGTACTCACGCGTACGGCTGATTGCCATCTGTACGAGCATTGCGGCCATGGGGGCCAGAATCATCATTGCGATGGAGCCAACAATACCGAGACCGCTATTTCGGTTGCCGCCGAAAAACAGCGCGAAATTGGCCAGCATGGAAATTGCGCCGGCAAAGGTTGCGGTGATCGTCATGATCAGGGTGTCGCGGTTTTTCACATGTGCCAGTTCATGGGCCATCACACCGGCAACCTCGCGCTCATTCATCAGTTTGAGGAGCCCGGTAGTTGCCGCGACGGAGGCGTTGCTGGGTCCCCGGCCGGTGGCAAAGGCGTTGGGCTGTGGATTTTCGATCAGATAGACCTTCGGCACCGGCAAACCACTATTCCCAGCCAGGCCCGATACAATTCGATGCAGGGAATGGGAGGAATCGACCTCTTTGGCCTTGTAGTAGCGCAGTACAGTGGAGCCCGAATTCCACCATGCGAACAGGTTCATGGCGGCCGCAAGTGCCAGCGCGATCAGCATGCCACTCTGCCCGGCCAGCAGGAAGCCACCGGTCATGAAGATTGCGGTCAGAGCAGCGAGCAGAAGTGCGGTTTTGAAATAACTGGTCATGTTGATCTCTTGGCAAATCCGATTTGATCGTCCATATCAATGAGATGGCTGACAAAACCGACAATACAAGCGGTGTGACTCCGCTTTATCGTGAGCGTACCCCGGAGGGCGCGCCCAAGCGCGCACCGAATACAGCACCCAAACCCGTCGAAAATACGGCAAAGCCAAAGACTGAAACGCCGAAACCGGGTGCGCACAAGCCGGGCGAGGTCGGTGGCCCCAAAGGTCTGGAGCCGACCCGCTATGGTGACTGGGAACGTGACGGGCGCTGCGTCGATTTCTGAGCGACCGGCGCGTGCGATGAGCTTTCTGCCGGCCGGCGATTTTGTCGTCGCTGATCTTGAATACACCACATGGCCCGGCGCGATGGTGCGCGGCTGGAGTGATCCTGGCGAGTTCCGCGAGATTGTTCAGATCGGTGCAGTGCGCGTGGCACATGGAGACAGCCTGTGCGAGACGGATGCTCTGTCGTTGCTGGTCCGGCCGACCCTCAATCCGGTCCTGTCGGACTACTTCATGGCGTTGACTGGAATCACCAGTGACGATGTTGCCGAACACGGCACCACGCTCGAGAGTGCTTTGCAGGACTTTGTCGCATTTACGGACGGCTTGCCGGTTCTCACCCACGGTGGGGATGATCGCGTGATCGTTGCCGAATGCGCCCGAAAAAGCCTGACCAATCCGATGGACGAAACCACGTGGCAAGACATTCGCCCGCCTTTCGAGGCATACACGGGTCGGAAGATGATGAGTTCAGATTTGCCGGCGCATTTCGGATTGCCGGATCAGGGACGTTCCCACGACGCCCTCGCCGATTCCCGCGCGCTTTTGCGGGTGCTGGCGCATCTGCAAGAAGCCGGGAAACTCGCCAGTTAGGGCGCTATTTCTTCGGAATCTCCGCAACCACATCGAGCATCCGGCCTTTGGGGCCGAACTCGCCGAGGACTTCACCGATTTTTTCGGCATTGCCGTCCCGGAAGTTGATGAAGTCCTGATGGGTGTCCCACAGCATGTAGTTCAGCACTGTGCCGGTGGCGTGCTCCACATGGACGGTCGCGCCGTGGAACTGCGGCTGGGCAGCGACCAGTGTGCCGGTGATGCCTTTGAGAGCTGTGACACAGGCATCGAGTTTGTCGGTGCCGACGGCGAATTCAACCATAACAACTTGCATAAAAAATCTTCCTAACGGTTCTGTCGGTTGTCGACGAGATCATCGACAACGGCGGGGTCGGCCAGCGTGGAGGTGTCACCCAGCTGGTCGTGCTCGTTGGCAGCAATCTTGCGCAAAATACGTCGCATGATTTTACCCGAACGGGTTTTCGGCAGGCCCGGCGCCCACTGGATCAAATCTGGTGTGGCGATGGGACCGATCTGCTTTCGGACGAACTGTACCAGTTCCTTGCGCAGATCATCGGTCGGCTCTTCACCCAACTTCAGGGTGACATAGGCGTAGATGCCCTGCCCCTTGATGTCGTGGGGGTAACCGACCACGGCGGCTTCGGCAACTGTGTCATGCTCGACCAGGGCGCTTTCGACTTCAGCGGTGCCCATCCGATGGCCCGAGACGTTGATCACGTCATCGACCCGGCCGGTGATCCAGTAGTAGTCGTCCTCGTCACGGCGGCAGCCATCGCCAGTGAAGTACATACCCGGATAGGTTTTGAAGTAGGTGTCGATAAAGCGCTGATGGTCGCCATAGACCGTGCGCATCTGGCCCGGCCAGGAATCGGCGATGCAAAGATTTCCCGATGTCGCGCCGTCTAGGACCGCGCCCTCCGCATCAACCAGCACAGGCTGAATGCCGAAGAAGGGCCGGGTGGCCGAGCCGGGTTTCGTAGCGGTTGCACCGGGGAGCGGCGTGATCAGGATGCCGCCGGTTTCAGTCTGCCACCAGGTGTCGACGATGGGGCAACGTTCCTCGCCGACCACGTCATTGTACCAGGCCCAGGCTTCCGGGTTGATGGGCTCCCCCACCGTGCCGAGCAGACGGATTGACTTGCGTGAGGTTTTTTTCACCGGCTCGTCGCCTTCGCGCATCAGGGCGCGGATGGCGGTCGGTGCGGTGTAATAGATATTGACCTCGTGCTTGTCGCAAACCTCCCAATGGCGCGACGCCGTGGGGTAGTTCGGCAGGCCTTCGAAGATCATCGTGGTCGCTCCATTCGCCAGCGGGCCATAGACAATGTAGCTGTGGCCGGTGATCCAGCCACAATCCGCCGTGCACCAGTAGATGTCACCGTCGTGATAGTCGAAGACGTATTGGTGGGTCATCGAGGCATAGACCATGTATCCGCCGGTCGTGTGCAGCACGCCTTTCGGTTTTCCGGTTGAGCCCGAGGTGTAGAGAATGAACAACGGGTCTTCCGCGCTCATCGGCTCGGGAGCGCAGTCGCCGGGCTGGTCTTCGGTCAGGTCGTGGTACCAGACGTCACGATCCTTGTTCCAATTGATATCTGCGCCGGTCCGTTTCACCACGACACAGTTCTTGACCCCGGGGCATTGCTCGAGCGCCTTGTCCACATTGTCCTTGAGCGGGATTGATTTGCCGCCGCGCAGACCTTCATCGGAGGTGATGACAAAGGTGGATTCGCAATCCTGAATGCGCCCGGCAATCGAATCCGGAGAGAAACCACCGAACACCACGGAATGGACCGCGCCAATCCGTGCGCAAGCCAGCATCGCCACGGCGATCTCGGGAATCATCGGCAGATAGATCGTCACCCGGTCGCCCTTGGCCACACCGAGTTCTTTCATGCCATTGGCGAGCTTGCAGACCCGGGCGTACAGGTCCTTATAGGTGATCTTGGCGTCATCCTTGGGGTCGTCGCCTTCCCAGATGATGGCGGTCTGATCGCCGCGTTTCGCAAGATGTCGGTCCAAACAATTTGCGGACGCGTTGAGGACGCCGTCCTCGTACCATTTCACGTGCAGGTCTGACGCGTCATAGGAGACGTTCTTGACCTTGGTGTAGGGCTGCATCCAGTCGAGGCGTTTGCCATGTTCGCCCCAGAACCCGTCGGGGTCCTGAATCGAGTGGTCATACATTTCCAGGTACTTGGCGTTGTCAGCCCAGGCGCGTGACGCCCATTCTTCGGGTACCGGATAGATTTCATGAGACATGACGCCGTCTCTCCCTTTTGGTCTTATTGGCCGGCCTGATTTTCGAGCGCCGGTTTGTTGGCGCATATTATCGGGAAATCGAGGTGCCCGCACAACTCATCCATAAGATTCAGATGACAATGCACAGGCAGGGCTCAGGCGCCGAAGAGCACCATGCCGTCATCGTCAATCATGACCGGGAGTTTGGTCAGGGAACGGCCGATGCACGGACCCTTGGTGCAGTAGCCATCGTCCTTGCGAAATTTCGCGCCATGGGTGGAGCACTGAATCAACTTACGCTCGACGTCGAGGAACGTATCCGGCTTCATTTCCAGAGTAATCCCCTGATGCGGACACATGTTCATGTAGCAATGAATGTCGTTGCCGTCGGGAACCAGAAAGACCGGCATCACTGCCTCGGGCTTGTCCTTGAAGATACGGTGCAGGATGAATCCCTTGCCGGCTTCGCCCACTTCGTCGATATGGCACAGCACGCGGCGATTGCCGCGCATCACCGGGGCCTCGGGTTCGGCGGCGGTGGTCATGGTTTCACACCAGCCATGCGGCAGACCTCTTTCCATTCGGCCGTTGTGACCGGCTGGACAGAGAGGCGGGAATTGTTCACCAGGATCATCTTTTCCAGTTTCGGATTCGATTTGCAGTCCGACAGGGTCACCGGGGTTTCAACGGGCTTCACTGTCTTGATGTCAACCATTCCGAAGCGACCGGATTCATCCGTGTGATCGGGATAGTGTTCGCGCACGATCTCTACGATGCCGACAACCTGTTTTTCATTCACCGAGTGATAGAAAAATCCGCGGTCACCGACTTTCATGGCTTTCATGTTGTTGTTGGCCTGATAGTTGCGAACCCCGTCCCAGTGTTCAGTGCCCTTTTTGACCTGGTCGTCCCACGACCATGCGCCGGGCTCGGATTTGAACAGCCAATACGCCATGTGATCTTTCCTCTGATCGGTTGTGCCCGGTCACACATTCGAGCGGGTTTGGTTTGCGCCAGTGAATGCCGCGCGCTCAGGCCTCAGGCCGGAGTGGACGCGCGAGTATCGTGGCGATTGTATCCTCGATTCCGGCACCATGATGCAGGATATCGTTGACCGCCGCGCAGATCGGCATCTCGACACCGAGTGCGCTGGCGCGAGTCAGCACAGCGGGTGCCGTGGTGACCCCTTCGGCCACAGTTTTGCGTCCGGCCATGGCGTCAGGGAATGCTGTGCCGCCGCCCAGGATCGCGCCGAGCGCATAGTTTCGCGATGCGGTGGAAGTACAGGTCAGTGTCAGGTCACCCAGTCCGGACAGGCCCATCAGCGTGCGCGGGTCTGCGTCGAGCGCCATGGCAAAACGTGTGATCTCGGCAAGGCCGCGGGCGATGACGGCGGCGCGGGCGTTCTGGCCGAGCCCATGCCCGTCGACCACGCCGCAGGCGATGGCGATCACGTTTTTGATCGCTCCACCAACTTCCGCGCCAACCACGTCGCTGGCCGTGTAGGGACGGAAAGAAGGTGTTCCGAGTGCGTCGGCCAGTGAAGTTGCGAGGTTGTTGTCAGCGCAGGCCAGAGTCACCGCTGTGGGCAGGCCGCGCGCCACTTCTGCGGCAAAAGTCGGACCAGAGAGGACGGCCAGCATTGCATTGGGTGCGGCCGTTTCTGCGACTTCGTTCATCAGCAGGCCGGTGTCGAGTTCAATGCCCTTGGCGCAGATGACAATCGGAACCGAGCCTGGCTTGGCGGCCGAAATTTGTGTGAGGGTTGGGCGCAGAAACTGCGCCGGTGTCACCATCAGGATGGCATTGGCTTGTCTCACTGCTTCGTCGAGGCTGGTTGTGGCCCGGATCTCGGAATCAAGCGGAATGCCCGGCAGAAAAACCGCATTTTCGTGACCGGTGTTGATGGCTTCAGCAGTCTCGGCCTCATGGGCATGGATCACCACATGTCGACCGGCGCGCTGTGCGACGCTGGCCAGTGCTGTTCCCCAGGCGCCGGCACCGATGACTGCGATGCGCTGTATTGGATCTGCCATGTTCAGCTCAGATTGATCGCGATTGAGATGCGTGTGCCCTCACCCCTATAGGGGCGTACGGCGTGGGAAACCCAGGACGGGAACATCATCACGGTTCCCGCGACGGGCTGGATGGTTTCGCTCGCGCCCATGGACATTCCGCCGGGAACAGCGGGAATCAGATCCGGGCGAAACATCGCCGGCGCGACCCCGCGTGGGTCCTGTATTTCGAACTCACCACCCAGAGATGGGTCGTCGACGGCGCCCCCGTCATCCACATAATAGACCGCCGACCACATACAACCGGGATGGGTGTGGAACTCGTTGCCGTGGCCGGATCGATTGACATTGGCCCAGGCGTTCATGCGCCAGTCCTGAGGGGCGGGCTGCCCGGCACGGTCGGCTGTGAACTTGTCGGCGAGCTGGCGCACGAAGGACAGCAGCAGGGTTGTTTCCTTGCCTCCCCATTCAGGGAGGTCCCAGGATGACTGCCAGCCACCCAGATTGGAATGGGCCGCCGATGGGTGTGCTTCCGATCGGGTCAGGATTGTTTCACGAAGGACAGCGTTGATGGCCTTGCCATCGGGCAATGGTGCAAACGCAACGGGGGTCGCGAATAGCGGCTGGACGTCGATCTTGGTGCGCGGTGTGTCTGCGGGCGACATGACGATCAGGTGGTGGGTGAAGTTTGCAGGTTCAACCTTATTCGGCGGCACGCAATTCGGCCAGTGGCCAACGGGGTCGTGGTTGAAAGTTCATCGGTGATGTCAGGCCAGCCTGAAGGCGTTCCAGCCCGGCCCAGGCGACCATCGCCGCATTGTCGGTGCACAATGCCGGAGGCGGCACGACCAGCTGAATGGCTTGGGGTGCGCATATCGCTTCCAGAGTTGCGCGCAGCGCCAGGTTTGCGGCCACGCCACCGGCCGCGACAAGCGCCGGCGGTGGCATGCCGAGTTTTTCTTCGAACAGCGTGAATGCGTTTTTGCAGCGGTCCGTAACCGTATCGCAGACGGCAGTCTGGAAGGATGCAGCAAGATCGTAGGTGTCTTGCTCGATGGCGGGTTCATCGAGTTTCAGAGCTGTCTGCCGCACAGCAGTTTTTAGACCGGAGAAAGAGAAATCGCATCCCTCCCGACCCTTCAAAGGGCGAGGTAATTTGAATCGCTTCGGGTCGCCATGGGTTGCCGCTTCCTGAACAGCGGGGCCACCGGGGAAGCCGAGCCCGAGTAGTTTTGCGGTTTTGTCGAAGGCCTCGCCGATGGCGTCATCAATGGTGGTGCCAAGCAGGCTGTATTGGCCAAGTCCTTCGACAGCGAGTAGCTGACAATGACCGCCGGAAACCAGCAGCAGCAAATAGGGGAATGCAACACCGTTGGTCAGGCGCGCTGTCAGCGCGTGCGCTTCAAGATGGTTGACGGCGATAAAGGGCAGGCCGCGTGCCGAAGCGATCGCCTTGGCTGTCATGCTTCCCACATGAACTCCGCCGATCAGTCCGGGTCCGGCTGTTGCGGCAATTCCGTCAATAGCATCGAGGCCCAGCTCAGCCTCCGCGAGCGCGCGCGCGATGATCGAGTCGAGGTGGTCGAGATGTGCGCGGGCCGCGATTTCCGGAACCACGCCGCCGAAGGGACGGTGGTCGTCGAGCTGGCTGAGCACCACATTGGAAATGATGGTCCCTGCCCCTGCCCCATTGCCTTGAACAATGGCTGCAGCAGTTTCGTCGCAGCTGGTTTCGATTCCGAGGATTTTCATGGCGCTGATATAGCCCAATTTGGACGATAGGTCGCAACGCCAGACGTGGTTTGTACAAAAAACGGATTTTGCCTTCGCGCCAGACATGGTTATGACGTGAGGTATGAACGATTCCCCGATCCGCATTGGCACCCGCGGCAGTCCGCTCGCCCTGACGCAGGCACACATGGTGCAGGCCTTGCTGGCGGATGCGTTCCCTACTGCCCCGGAGGCCGTGATTGTCCCGATCCAGACGAGCGGTGACGCGATCACTGATCGTTCTCTGGCGGATGCAGGCGGGAAGGGGTTGTTCACCAAGGAAATTGATCGGGCATTGCTCGATGGCGAGGTTGATGTCGCGGTGCATTCCGCCAAGGACATGGAAACCTGGTTGCCCGAGGGGATTGTTATTGGCGCGGCGCTGGAGCGGGAAAACCCCCGTGACGCCCTGATTGGTGCGAAATCCATCGCCGATATTCCGCATGGTGGCAAAGTTGGGACGGCGTCCCAGCGTCGTCAGGCGCAATTGCTGGCTGTGCGACCCGATCTGGTGCCGGTTCTGTTTCGTGGCAATGTGGATACGCGGTTGCGGAAGCTTGCAGCTGGTGAAGCTGATGCAACGTTTCTCGCGCTTGCCGGGCTCAACCGGTTGGGCAAGGCAGAGGCGGCTGATGCCATTCTCGATATTGGTGAGATGCTTCCGGCGGCTGGGCAGGGCGTTATTGCGATTGCACATCGGGCTGATCATACGAATGCCGCGGCCGCACTGACCCCCTTGAACCATGCGCCCTCGCTGGTCTGTTTGCTGGCGGAGCGCGCCATGCTCGACGCCCTGGATGGAACCTGTCGCACTCCCATTGGGGCGCTCGCACAGTTGGTTGATGGCGCGTTGCTGCTTGATGGAATGGTCTCATGGCCGGACGGCAGAGACCTCACGCGTTTGCAGCGGTCGGGAACGCCCGATAACCCTGAAGCTCTGGGGCGTGCTTTAGGGCTGGAGTTACGCGTGCTGATCGGACCCGAATTTTTCGCTGCGCTCGACTGAGATGCGTATCCTCGTCACGCGCCCGCAGCCGGATGCCGATGCCACGGCAGAGATTCTGCGTGGGATGGGGCATGAGCCCGTGGTCGCACCGTTACTTGAAATACGACAGTTGGCGAAGGCCGGAAGCCCTGAAATTGAACGATTTCAGGCTGTTCTGATCACAAGTGCCAATGGCGCACGGGCGCTGGCCAGAGCAACGGATCGCCGCGACACGCAGATCTATGCGGTCGGGGCTGCGAGCGCCGAGACAGCGCGGCAGGCGGGATTTTCATCTGTGGAGAGTGCGGACGGGGATGTGGATACCCTCGAGGCATTGGTTGCTGAACGCGTCGATCCCGACAATGGAAATCTGTTGCATGTCACCGGCTCCGTTACGACGGGAGACCTGGCTGGAAAACTGGGGCGCGCGGGTTTTTTCATCGAAGCATGTCAGCTCTACCAGGCGAACACTGTGAGTACACTTCCCGAAGCAATTGAGGGTGGACTTCAGCAGCACAGTCTTGATGCTATGTTGGTTTTTTCACCACGAACAGCACGTACGTTCATGAAATTGGTGAAAAAGGCAAAGGCAATAGAATTATTGTCTGATATCAATGTGTTTTGCTTGTCAGAAGCTGTTCGTGCCGCGTTGGATTGTGCTTGTTTCAGAGGCGTACACGTCGCTGAAAGACCTGAACAGGATAGTCTGTTGCGGATTTTGTGAATGACCACTTGATTGACGTCTGAATTGCGGCGTATGTACGTGTGTATGTGCTGAGCCCGATAATCTGGAGAATAAAATGGCTGACGAAACCGACCAGCAGGCGAGCGCCGTTATCTCAGCATTTGGTGGAATTCGTCCCATGGCGGCCAAACTTGGCGCGCCGGTCAGCACAGTTCAGGGCTGGAAGCAGCGGGATACGATACCTGCAACGCGCATGGCGGAAATTCGTGAAATAGCCCACAAAAACAACATTTCTTTGCCAGAATCGGCTGATTCGGCATCAGAAACGCCGTTAACACCACCTGAAGCCAATCAGGACCCGGTTTCGGATTCCGCGAATGTGGATGTTGACGTTGCAAAGCCACCTGCAGTCAACAAGTCCGGGTCGGGCAGCGGGGGACGCGCCACTGGAATAGCCGTGCTGGCGCTGTTGGTCGCAGTGGGTTCGGCCGGTTGGATTTGGTGGTCGACTGAAGGTCCTGGTGCAGATGGGGGTGTAAATACCCGTATTTCTGCTCTGGAAGGCCGAATTGCCAGCCTTTCGGATGGTTTTGGTGACCCAGGGAAAGCCCATCGTGACGCGATTGTAAGTCAGATAGAGGCTCTGCGCGCTGACGCAGGTATAAACGAAAACGCGGATGTGGATAGTAGGCTGGCGCCGATACATGCCGAGCTGGCGCAATTGTCGAAACAAATTCGTGGTATGGTGGGGCAAACGCCCGGCGAAGCTGATCCAGCGCTGGCCCAACGATTGGCCGCGCTGGAGGCGGGTGTGCAAAAAGCATCCCAATTGGCGGGCGCCAACATGCAGGCCATGTCTGGCGGCATTGTTGAGTTTGATGCGCGGATCAAGGAACTGGAATCCCGCAATACGGATTTCAGTGCTCAACTTGCGGCACTGACGCAGAGCGACGCCTGGCAGGACGCAGCTGCGACCAGCGCGATTGCGCTTTCGTTGTCTGGTTCGCAATTGCGCCGCGCCGTTCTGCGCGGCGAACCCTATGAGGCAGTTCTCAACTCAATCGATGATTTGTTCCCCGGCGACGCTGCGCTTGCCCCCTTGATGGATGCGCTGAGGTCGCATGCGTCGACCGGCGCGCCAACCCGTGATGATCTGGCATTTGCATTCCCCGAAGCTACGACAGCAATTCTCGACAATGCTCCGACGGAAGCAGAAAGCGATATTGTCGATCAAATTCTCGATCGTGCGCGGCGCGTCGTACGTGTGCGAAGGGTGGGAACGGATGTCCCGGCTGATTCGATCGATGGGCGGATCACCCGCGCCGAACTTCGTCTGGAGGCCGGGGACGTCGCTGGCGCAGTCAGGGTTCTACGTGAGTTGCCGGAAGAATCTCTGGCTGCTGCGGAGTTCTGGCTGGCGAAGGCGGTGGCACATATCGACACGGTCGCTGCATTGGAATCCATTGAGATGCTGGCACTCGAGCGGTTGCGCGCCGCGGGTGGTAAGTGATGATGCGCATTCTGATCTATATCGTCGAAGTGGCTGTTCTGGTGGCTGTCGCCGTCTGGCTTGCCAACCGTCCGGGCGTGGTGCTGCTCGAATGGCAGGGTTATCGGATTGAAACTTCGATCGGAATTCTGGCGCTTGTGGTTTTCCTTTTCGCGGCGGTCTGTGCCGCGCTTTACGCCACCTGGCGCTGGGTGCGCCGGCGCCCGCGCGAATGGTCTCAGAGACGACAGATGTCTCGCCAGGATTCCGGTTTACAGGCGCTTGCTGACGGGCTTGTGGCGATCGCGGCAGGAGATGTGGATTCGGCGCGTAAGCAGACACGACGTGCCGGTAGCTTGCTTGAGCATGCGCCAATGACATTGCTGCTTGAAGCCCAAACCGCGCAACTCGCGGGTGATGAAACTGCCGCGCGCGAATGTTTTGAGAATATGCTGAAAATTCCGGAAACCGAATTTCTGGGTTTGCGCGGCCTTATCACGGATGCTCTGCGGGTAAACGATGACAGCCGGGCGCTGGGATATGCGCGCCGTGCCTATGCACTCAAGCCGGGGACGCCCTGGGTGCTCGACACGATGATTTCCCTTCACAGCAGGGCAGGGGACTGGCGGGAAGCGCAGCGTCTGGTTGAGGAATCCCAAAAGGCAAAACGCAAATCAGGGTCATCAGGCAACCGGCAGCAGGCGGCCTTACTGACAGAACGGGCACGTGTCGCCCGACAGGCTGGTCAACTCGCCGATGCCTATTCTCAGGCCCGCAAGGCCAACGATCTCGACCCGCATCTCGTCCCTGCCGCCGAATTGGTCGCGCGCATGGTGGCCGAAGATGGCCGTGCGCGCCGGGCCCGCAAGGTCCTTGAACGAAGCTGGGCTGTGGTGCCGCATCCGGCGTTGATGGACGCCTATCTGGAATTTGGTGTTGAGAGCAAAGCACCTCTGGACCGCTACAAGGCTGTTGAGACAATCGTTAAACCGGTGCGCGAACATCCCGAAAGCCGGCTGGCGCTAGCCGAGGCGGCGCTGAATGCGAAGCTTTGGGGGGAGGCACGTGTACAGCTTGAAGCACTGGAACTGGCGCGCCCCAGCTTGCGGGTCTTTCAGCTTCGGGCCCGTCTGGCCGAAGAAGATTCTGAGGATCTAACAACCCCTGAGATGTGGCTGGAACGTGCGGCGACGGCAGATTCTGATCCGCAATGGGTCTGCGGGGATTGCGGTACGGTCGCTGATGACTGGACGGCGGTGTGCGGCCATTGCGGCGCGTTTGCCACGTTGGACTGGAACCAACCGCCCCGTATTCACCGGGCTGTTATGGCATCACGTGATAGCCTCCCGAATGAGACTCCGGCTGTCGAAATCGATTCTGCCTGAAGACAAAATCGTGCTCCGGCGGGAGCAATGATGTTTATCCTTAATCGCTTGCTAACCAAATCCGCGTTCAATGACGTCGTTTCAGTTAACGCGTGCCTCCGGGTGCGCTCGCGATACGAAAGACGTTCATGTCCGGTCCGTCCCTATATCAAAAGAACCTGCTATTTCTTGATACCGCTATGCCTGCTTTGGCTGCTCTTGCCCGCGAGGCAGGAGACACACTGACGCGTCCTGTGCTGGATGCTGATGGTCAGGCGGTTGATATCGACCTTGGCGAAAGCCGCTTCTACAACCGCCCGGTGGTGAATATCGATGACCCGATCGAACTCGAACTTGCGGAATGGCTGCTCGAGCGCCAGCAGCGAACAACTTCGGACCTGCCCGCCGCGCAATTCGCTTGACCCCGTGGACCGCCTTACATAGGTAAGGCCACGAAAATCGTAGCCGCCTTAGCTCAGTTGGTAGAGCATCGCATTCGTAATGCGGGGGTCGCGTGTTCGAGTCACGCAGGCGGCACCATTT
>JABJAG010000284.1 GCA_018666195.1 Alphaproteobacteria bacterium | reverse complement strand
TCCAGCCCTCCTTGTTTGGGCGGTCTGTCGGAGGCGGTCGAAATATCGAGCTCGATATCCGTGGCAACAACCTTCAGGATATCTACGCAACCGCAGACAATATCTTTCGTCAGGTGATACAGGTTCTGCCATTTCCAGACCACAGAACTCGAGCGATACCCGGGCGTACCCTGTCTGCACCGGAAGTCCGTGTCATCCCGGATCGGATCCGGCTTGCCGATAACGGTCTGTCAGCACGGTCTTTGGGCCAGTCCGTGGATGCTTTCAATGATGGTGTCCGGGTTGCCGAGATCACAGTTGAGGGAAAACGGATCGACCTGACCCTGATGGGCCCTCAAGACATGGTCGACCAAACGCAGGGCATTGGCGCACTTCCAGTGGTCACACGCAATGGACGAATTGTGCCGGTCGAAGGACTCGCCGACGTCAAAATTACCAGTGGACCCACCGAAGTTCGGCGCACCGATCGCACCCGCACCGTCACGCTCCAGATCACCCCGAAAGCCGAAATGCCGCTGCAGGAAGCACTGGAGTTAATTCGGGACAAAGTTGTTGGGCCGGTCGAGTCCGAGGGCTTGCCAGATGGCGTCTCTCTTCACCTCACGGGGACAGCAGACAAACTGATCGAGACCTGGAACGAAATGGTGGTCGACCTGCTGTTGGCGATCGTCATTGTTTACCTGGTGATGGCAGTACTGTTCGAGAGTTTCGTGTATCCGCTTATCATCCTGCTCACAGTTCCCATCGCAGCTGCAGGCGGAATCGCCGGGCTCGCTGTGCTCAACATCGGGGTCAACCAGCCGCTCGATATGCTGACGATGCTGGGCTTTGTGATTCTGACCGGCATTGTCGTCAACAATGCGATCCTGCTTGTGCACCAAACCCTTTATCACATGCGCGAAGACGGCATGAGCGCGGACGATGCGATCATGCGGGCCACCCAGAACCGGGTGCGACCGATCTTCATGTCGACGCTGACATCCGTGTTCGGCATGTTGCCGCTTGTGGTTTTTCCTGGCGCGGGCTCGGAGCTTTACCGTGGTCTGGGCTCGGTCGTGCTTGGTGGCCTGTCGCTCTCAGCCGTACTCACACTGGCCATTGTACCGCCTATGATGTCGATCACAGTCGGATGGCGTGAAGAGCGCAAGAATCAGAATGCCGGCCCAGTTGTAACGCCGGCGGAATAGGCCTCTCGCCTTTGACCAACCCGCGTTCTACGATGGTGATGATCACGTCTTTCGATGAGTTGCGGTCCATTCAAACTGGCACGGCCACGTTTGATTTAGCCGGGATTCCGCTCACCCATTCCAGCGGGCCAAACACCAACAGCGGTGGTTCTTTTGACGCGAACCATTCGATCAACTTTGGAAACCAGACAATGAATGTTGGGATTAACAGCGTCACCTATTTCTTCAATGGCGGGCCAAACCGGAGCTTCATCTTTGCGAACAATGAGAGCTATGCCAATGGAACCGGTTCGGTAATACGTTCCGCCAATTCGGCCGACAATCAAGGATTTTTCCCGTCCGCACCCAACTCGGCAGACTTGGTCACAGTCACCACCGTTCTCCTCAACGATGTCGCCAACGGCGATATCGCTGCAGCCGTGGCAAGCGCAGTATCTATCGACAATGGCACCGACGTAATTTCTGGCGGCGCGACGATTGATGCCGTAGTCGGCGGCGGCGATGATTAAAGTCAATGACCGGCGACTAACGCCCACCAACGCCGCTTAATCCCGCCAGAACGTCCGGTGCGGCCGCCTGGATCATTCGCAGGTCCGAAGTCGGCGTGACCAGATCAAAACCATCTTCCATCATCTTGGCTGCATATTCCGTATTCGTCGCATGCACCCCAGCCTTGATACCTGCTGCGTGCGCTGCCGCCAGAATTTCTGCAATCAACGCGGCCACCGGCCCGTCAAAATTATTGTGCACCGGTGGATGGCCGTGTGAAAACGCAAGATCCGTCGGCCCTATATAAAGTGCGTCCAATCCCGGCGTTTCAGCGATTTCCTTCAGATTTGCCATCCCTTCGCGGGTCTCGATCATTGCAAAAGTCACGATCTCACTATTGGCCGTTTTCTGATAATCGCTACCGCCGACAATCATTCCGCGATAGGCGCCGTTCGATCGCATTCCCGCGGGCGGATAACGGCACGCAGATACAAAATTCTCGGCATCTTCCCGGCTGTTCACCATCGGGCAGATAATGCCGTAGGCACCAGCATCAAGAACCCGCATCATGACCGAAGGCTCATTCCACGGCACCCGTACGATCGGCGTGACATCCGCAGCAGCCATCGCCTGTAACATCGGCACAGCGGCCGCAACATCAATCGAGCTATGCTGCAGGTCTATGGTCAGCGCATCCCAACCCTGATGCGCCATAACTTCTGCCAGGTGCGAACCCGGCAGGGCCAGCCAGCCATTCGCAGCAGATTTTCCGGCCGCCCAGACGTCTTGTAGCTTCGTCATTTGGTATTCCCCCGAACCAGCATTATTTTTGTTCGGGCAAGCTTCGCACGACCGGGGCCGTGCGCACCAGCCAACTCAGGATGCGTCCCGATCGGCCAACGCAGCGCGAAGTTCCGCCTGTCGGTCTTCGGTCAGCGGGTATTTCCAGACGGCCGACAGTGCAATCAGCTTGAAGACAACCGGGCAGGCCCCGAACAGAAGTGCCAGCACCAGAAGCGCATCGTCCTGATTGTACATGTCGGGAACGAAACCCACGGCATCAAGCAGACTCAGCGCCACGCCGACAACCAGAGCGGCAGCCGCTTTTGCCGCCATACCCCAGACCGCGAAATAGACGCCTGTGCGCGGCTCACCGGATTCGAGCGTATCCTGATCAACAGCATCCGCAAGCATGGATGCCGGCATCGCCAGATCGGCACCCAGCGTCAGTCCGGCGACGAGCACCACGCCAAGAAAAACGACATGATCCCCTGACCCCAGGAACGGCACGATGGCAAAAGCCGCGATGGCAAGAATGAGCGCATAGCGCCAGGCCACATGCTTGCCACGGCGTTTGGCGAGCCACATCCAAAGGGGTGTGCCAAGAATAGCCGCAACAAAATAACCAGCCAGATAGAACGCTGTCCAATCCGGACGTTCGATCACCTGTTTGACGTAGAAGAAGATCAGCGTAATCGGGAAGGTATTGGCCAATCCATTCACAAAGTAGCAGCCGAGAATCCGCATATATGGCTTGTTTGCCAGCATCAGCGGCAACCCGGACCGCCAGGCTATACCTGTTCCTGCCTTTCGCGGTCGCAAAGGTGGTTCGCGCACCCACACAGCGGTCGCCAGAATAGGGACCGGCAGAAGGATCAACCCCGCCAGCGCGATCAGGCCAAGTGTGTCCCGCTCGGGAAAGAATGCACCCTCGCGAGCATTGGCAAAAACAAACAGGAAAGCCGCCATAAGCGTCCCCAGAATCGCGAACAAATGCCGATACAGAAATACGCGGCTGCGTTGATGGTAGTTCGGGCTGAGCTCGGCTCCCATGGCCGTATAGGGCATGAAAAGAGCTGTACCAGAGGCAAAGAGGACAAAGCTCCACACCGCCAGATACCTCACGCCGGCATCATCGGGCGGCAAAAAGAGCTTATAGGCAGCCAGTGCAAGCGGCAGCCATGCGATCACCATCCACGGAATGCGACGTCCAAACCGTGTCTGCGTCTTGTCGCTGAGCCAGCCCACAAGAGGATCGGTGAAAAAGTCCCAGAAGCGGGTCACCAGAATAACCAGCCCGGCATCTCCCATCGTGATGCCACCCAGGGACGAATAGACCCGCGGCACGAACATGAACATGCCGATCGCCAACAGTGAAATCGGCATCGAGATCGAGGCAAAAATCACCAATGTCGTGATGCTCAGACGCTCCGGCGCGTCGGACATATCTCCTGACATTCGGTGCTGCGTGGCCATGACGAATATCTCGGTACGGTTCAATGAACCGGACGGCGCTCCTCTTTCGCTTGCTTGGCCCGCACGGGCGCAGGGCCTGACTGGTGATGTGCAATTTGCCATTCACCCTCAACGCGCACGAACACGTTGGTCGCGATCAGGTGGTGTGTTCCCACCCGCTCATAGCAGAGCACAATTCCTGTATCCCCAAGCAGTCTGGCAATTGGGTCGCGATGTTCGATGTCGAATCCTTCTCCATCACGCAGGATTGCCGCCCAACTCTCCAGCACCTCGGCACGCCCCACAACGATACCTGCACCGGGGTGAATCACACTCACCGGATGCGCAGCGGCCCAAAGATCATTCATGAGCCGAATGTCAGCGGATACGAATGCCGCATAGAACGCGTCATTGGCAAACAGGAGTCGCTCCTCATCACCTATCATTGTGGTTCCCCTTATCCCCTCTCTAGATATAGCCTTTGAGGAAACACTTAGCTGTAACGTAATTGTCAACGCAGCAACCATCAGGTTTTCGTGGTGCGTGCGCAAAGACACAGAATGAGACTATATCGCGATGAAAACATCGGCCTACGCCAAAAGTCTGGAAGCCCTCGAAGCGCGCGTCAGGGTCGAGCTGGAGCTGATGAATCATCCCAGCACCCCATGGGTGCCAGCGCGCCAACATGCCTCCGGCGCGCCAGTCTATGACGTTGCGATCATCGGCGGAGGTCAGTCCGGATTGTCGATTCTGTTCGCATTGGGTCTCGAGAACGTGACGAATATTGTCGCCCTCGACCGAAACCCCGCGGGTCGCGAAGGTCCCTGGATGACCTATGCACGGATGAATTTGTTGCGCACCAACAAGAATGTCACAGGTCCTGCGCTGGGTTTTCCGTCCCTGACGCCCCGCGCCTGGTACACGGCAAAACACAGCCCAGAATCCTGGGATGCGCTGGAACGATTTTCACGTCTGGAATGGCAGGAATATCTGGACTGGTATCGCCGGGTACTCGATCTGCCGGTTCAGAATGAGACCGAAGCTGGACCGCTCGAACCGGAACATCCTGACAAGGCTGACAGTCTGATCCGAATTCCATTGAAGGCAACGGGTCCATCCGGGCAAACCGGTGTTATCTACGCCCGCGAGGTTGTTCTGGCGAACGGGCTCGAGGGCTGTGGTAAATGGCATATCCCCGAAGTGATTTCCGGCAACTTGCCTTCTGATCGCTATGTGCAGGCGAACACCGAGTTCGACTTTGATGCATTGCGAGCAAAGCGAGTTACGGTTGTCGGCGCCAATGCCAGCGGGTTCGACGCGGCTGCTGTCGCACTGGAGAACGGCGCCAGCCGCGTCGACTTGCTGGTGCGCCGGCCCGAAATTCCCAAAATCAATGCGCACCGCCCCCTCGACACCAACACATGGCATCGCCACTTCGCCGATCTCGATTCCGCGACCCGGTGGCGTCTGATGGTGCATATCATGCGAAACAACCAGCCGCCCCCGCAGGATACCTTTGATCGCGCCCGCAACCTCCCCGGCTTCCGGATGCACGAGGATTTCGCGATCCAAACAATCAGGCTGGAAGATGACGGAATTGCAATCCGGTCCGCGAAAGGCGACACCCTGCAAGCGGATTTCGTGATCGCTGCGACCGGCTTCATCTGCGACTTCAAGCTGCGCGTCGAGACCTCTGCCATCGCCCAGCACATTGCGCTCTGGCGTGATCGATACGCACCACCAGCCGAGACCGACTGGGAACCCATGGGCACATATCCCTGGCTGGAGGGTGGTTTTGCCTTTCAGGAAAAAGAGCCCGGTGCCGCCCCCTGGCTGCACCACATTTACTGCTACTCGCTTGGCACCAAACCCAGTCTGGGGCTCACCGGAGGTTCTGCATCATCAATTCGCTTTGCCGTCCCCCGCCTGATCCAGGATGTCTCACGGCAATTGTTCCTCGATGACGAGGCGCATCACACCACCGCCCTGCACGGACATGACGGCATCGATCTGACACTCTAGTTTCCGGATTACTCGCCCGGCAGATGCGCGAAGGCTTCCTCGGGCACAAAATCGAGTTGGCCATCGCCACCCGGCTTTAACCAGTAGAGTTCCAGCGTCGACGTCACCTGCTTTTCGAAATACAGCAGATGTAGCGGATACCAGCCAGGTGTCGCGATCTCGACCGGAATGAGCTCGGAAAACCTGTCACTGTGGACATCGGGATCATAGACGATCCGTTTGCCACCAATTTTCAAATCCACACCGTCATTTGACTGCATTGCAATCGTGTAGGTGCCGGCCACCGGGAAATTCATGTATCCGCGAATATCCGCACCAACATGATCCGCACGTCCACTCGTGAGAACATCCCCATCACCCACGAAATAATCAAGGATGGTGATGGGCTCTCCTTTGACGCCGGGCTTGTACTTGGCCCAGCCCGGAATTTCCCCTGTGCTTTCAAACTTGTTGAAGTAATACGTCACCGCAAGACCCGGCTGCAGCTGATCCACGGCAGGCTGCGGCGCAGATACCTCAAGACCCGTAATCTTGTCGGCTGCAGATACCGACAAGCCGGTCCCACTCAGAACAAAAACCGCCAACGCGGCAAAACCAAAACCACGCAGCATCAGTGTCCTCCGTCGGGATTCCCGACCGTCCAGTTCCAGGGGCGCACGTCTGTATTCGAAAACAACCCCACCTTTGTGTAGGGGTCATCGGCCGCCAGTGACCGTGCTTCATCAAGCGAATCCGCTTCGACAACAAGCAAAGATCCAGTCATCCGCGAGCCATCTTCGCTCGGGGTCGGTCCGGCCTGAACCAGCTTGGCGTTCTTACCGTGATCGCGCAAATAAGCCAGATGTGCGTCCCGCGTGTCGGCGCGTAACTGGACGCCATCCTCCTTGTCTGTATTCACAATGATGTAGTGCATATGTTCCTCCCAGAACTGAAGTGTCAGGCACGCTCGAGCACGGTCGCGATTCCCTGTCCAACGCCGATGCACATGGTGCACAGCGCATATTTGGCGCCACGTTCCTGCAGTTCATAGGCTGCCGTGGTTGCCAGACGCGCGCCACTGGCACCCAGTGGGTGCCCCAGCGAAATCGCGCCACCATTCGGATTGACGTGTTCGGCATCATCGGCAACCCCCAGATCACGCGTGACAGCCAGTGCCTGGGCAGCAAACGCCTCATTGAGCTCAATCACATCCATATCAGTAATCTTGAGACCCAGACGTTCGAGCAGCTTGTGGGTCGCCGGCGCCGGACCAAAGCCCATGATGCGTGGCGGTACGCCAGCAGTCGATGTCCCAACGACCCGGGCGATCGGGGTCAGGCCATATTTTTCGACAGCGGCCTCAGAAGCGACAATCATCGCGCAGGCGCCGTCATTCACGCCCGATGCGTTGCCCGCAGTGACACTGCCATCTTCGCGGAATGGTGTGGGAAGTTTTGCCAAAGCGGCCATATCTGTCCCGGGACGCGGATGCTCGTCCGTATCGACAATCGCCGGATCACCACGACGCTGAGGTACGGTGACCGGCACAATCTCGCGCTCAAAACGTCCGCGCTCCATGGCTGCCGCTGTGCGCTGCTGTGAGCGGAGTGCGAAAGCATCCTGATCAGCGCGAGAGACCTGGAACTCCTCGGCCACGTTCTCAGCCGTCTCTGGCATCGCATCGATACCGTGTTCAGCTTTCATCTTCGGGTTCACAAAGCGCCAGCCAATGGTCGTGTCCTCGACCTTTGCGGACCGCGAAAACGCCGACGTCGCCTTCGGCATCACAAACGGTGCGCGCGACATGCTCTCCACACCACCTGCGACAATCAATTCGGCCTCGCCTGTGCGGATCGCACGGGCAGCCGCGGTCAGGGCCTCAAGCCCCGAACCACAGAGGCGATTGACGGTGGCACCGGGAACGTCCGAGGAATAACCGGCCAACAACAGGGCCATACGCGCAACATTGCGGTTGTCCTCCCCGGCCTGATTGACGTTGCCATAATAGACCTCGTCGACCTTGTCCCAGTCGACGCCGGGGTTGCGCTCCATCAGAGCGGTCAGGGGAATCGCCCCCAGATCATCGGTTCGCACACTCGACAGAGATCCGCCATAGCGTCCAAAGGGTGTGCGGACGGCGTCACAAATAAAGGCCTCAGGCATTGTACTCTCCTGTGTTCGGTTCGTTCGGTTGCACGTCAGCCCCTGGTCGGCCGACGTCCATGAAAAGCATCGTCCAGCAGCGCACGGATACCCTCGCGCGTCACAGGACGGGGATTGTAATAAGGGTTCTGGGTCGCGATATCAGCCGCGTGGTCAAGGT
>JABJAG010000283.1 GCA_018666195.1 Alphaproteobacteria bacterium | reverse complement strand
GGTGATCATGTCGGCGAGGACGAACAGGCGGTTGTTACCGGCGACGACGCCAATAAACCGGCGGGTCAGCGAATTCGCGCCCCCCTGTTCGAGAATTGTGTTCATGGCTTTCATCTTGTCGTCACCGTCGATGACGGGTGAACGAAGAAGTTTTTCGAGATCGCTGCTCTCGGCAATCAATGCCTTGAGAGACTCAAGATCGCTCGCGACGTCGTCGAGGCTTTTGGCCTCGTCCGCGAGTTCATAAAGGGCCAGCCCGTATCGCTGCGCGATATTACCGACAACACCTGAATCCGCCGCCACTTGCGACTGCCCCCCTGGGCCATAATTGTGCTTGTGCGATTAACGATAACCATATGATTTAAAACGAAAATCACTGGCCGCCTGCCGGATGGCATTTTGCCACCACCGAGGCAGGCGCTTGGTAGCACAGGCCTTTTGGGCTGGCAAGCGTACCGCAGCGCAAAAAGTGGACAAAACTGGCGATTTATCGGTGATGCAGGTCGCGTCAATTCGACGCGCGTTTGCAAAATAGCTGCTCACAGAAAGCTGTAAGGGTCCACATCCACGCGAACCCGAGCATTGCTGGGCACCTTAATCTGCGCCAGCCAGGCACGCAGAACCGGTTGAACGGCGATGTCGCGCGAGGCTTTTAACAACAAGCGGCGGCGGTGTTGTCCACGTAGCAGTGACAACGGCGCCGGTGCGGGGCCCAGAACACGTATTTCTGGTGTGTTCGGCGCGCAGCGTGCGAGGGCGCGTGACAAGTCATCGGCGACCCGGGCATCGCGGCTGGAGACGATGATCGCAGCCAGTCGCCCAAAGGGAGGCCAGCCCCCGGATTGCCTGGCCTCGGTTTCGAGTTCGAAGAAACGGGCTTCATTGCCAGAGACCAGTGCCGCCATGACCGGGTGCTCGGGCTGGAAAGTTTGGATGAGCACGCGTCCGGGGCGTTCGGCGCGTCCGGCGCGCCCGGAAACCTGCTGCAGGATCTGGTATGTGCGTTCGGCCGCCCGCAGATCCCCACCGGCGAGTCCAAGGTCGGCATCGACGATTCCCACCAGAGTCAGATTTGGAAAGTGGTGTCCCTTGGCGACCATCTGCGTTCCGATCAGGATATCGAGGTCACCATCCTCCACAGACCGAATGAACTTTTGCGCCGATTCCGGTCCGCGCATGGTGTCACTGGTCA
This sequence comes from Alphaproteobacteria bacterium, assembly GCA_018666195.1. Classification (GTDB taxonomy): domain Bacteria; phylum Pseudomonadota; class Alphaproteobacteria; order UBA6615; family UBA6615; genus JABJAG01. The sequence goes on along the minus strand of JABJAG010000283.1, from coordinate 6,434 downwards.
TGATGCCAATGCGCGCCTCAGGCAGCAGACCGACCATTTCTTCCTGAATGCGTTCGACCCCGGGACCGCAGGCGACAAGCGTGTCGACGTTCTCACAGGACGGACAAACGCTGGGTGAAGGAACTTCGTAGCCACAATGATGACATTGCAATCGTTTCCGGAACCGGTGCTCGGTCAGCCACGCTGCGCAACTTGGGCATTCAATGCGATGCCCGCAGGTGCGACACAGAGTGAGGGGGGCGTAGCCGCGGCGGTTGAGGAACAGCATCGCCTGTTCACCGGCGGCAATGGTCTCCGTCAGCGCTTTCACCAGTTCATCGGAGACAAATCGGTTCGCGCTGAGATCGGCCACGCGCATGTCCACGGTGGTGATCGTCGGCATCACCGCGCCGCCAAACCGTTCGGGCAGGGGCAAAGACTGGAATCTGTCGCGAATGACATTGACCCGGGTTTCCAGCGATGGTGTGGCAGAGGCCAGCACGACCGGCGCTTCGGCGATCTGTGCCCGCACAATTGCCATGTCCCGACCATGGTAGGAAACGCCGTCTTCCTGTTTGAACGCGGGTTCGTGCTCCTCGTCGATGATGATCAGGCCAAGCTCGCCGAACGGTAAAAACAGCGCCGATCGTGCGCCAACAACAATACGTGCGTTTCCGGTAGCAACCGCGCGCCAGGTCACCCGGCGCTGGACCTGACTGAGGTCGGAGTGCCAGACGGCAGGCGGGACACCAAATCGTTCCTCGAACCGCCGAAGCCATTGTGGCGTGAGCGCGATCTCGGGAAGCAGAACCAGAACCTGGCGGCCTTCGGTAAGTGCTGTGGCAACGGCCTCAAAGTAGACTTCTGTTTTGCCGGACCCGGTCACGCCATCCACCAGTGTTACAGAGAAAGCGTTGGCCAGAATTTTCTCACGCAGGGTCTGTGCCGCTGTGGACTGGGCATCGGAGAGTTTCGGGCCAGGGCGTGCCAGATCGGGTGCAGCGAAGGGCGGTGGCGGAGGCACTTCGAGTTTTTCGAGGGCTCCGGCTTCGACCAGACCCTTGATGACGCCGGTCGAGACACCGGTCTCCCGGGCCAGATCGCCTGCTGGCAGCGCTGGCCCGTCCTGCAGGAAGGCCAGAACCCGTTCGCGCGCGGGTGTCATGCGCAGGGTCTCGATGATCTCTCCTCGTTGCAAGACGACAACAGGCTTGGGGGGCATGAGCGCATCGGGTGAGCGCATGGCCATACGCAGTACCGCCCCGGACGTGCTAAGTGTGTAGGCGGCAACCCAATCCACGAAGCGCCTGATTTCTTCGGGCATGGGAGGTGCATCAATGCGGTGCGCTATAGGCCGCAGTTTAACGGCATCCACATCACCCATTGCCGGACCCCAGACCACGCCAACCATCTCACGTTTGCCCAGGGGGATTTGGACGTAGTCACCGTCTGCGATGTCCAGATCGTCTGGGACAAGATAGTCATATGGGCCGACCACGGGCGTGGGCAGCATCACGCTCACGGCATGTGCGTTTGTGGCATCAGGTGTGGTGGTGTCACTTTGGGGCATCCGGTACACTCTATCGAGCGACTCGCGGCCGTCCAACGTAAGCTGCAGGCGAGTTTGAATTATCTGCCCTGGCGTAACGAAATGGTGACCTCTGACGGCCACCGAGACCATAAGGAAAATGGAAATGAAGTTTTTTGTGGACACTGCTGATCTGGATGAAATCCGCGATCTGGCCGCCACGGGGCTACTCGACGGTGTGACGACCAACCCATCTTTGATTGCGAAATCCGGACGCAACATGCTCGACGTGATTGCTGAAATTTGTGATGTGGTCCCGGGTCCGGTCAGCGCCGAGGTCACAGCAACCGATGTGGAGACGATGCTTCTCGAAGCGGATGTTCTGGCATCTGTCGCTTCGAATGTTGCCGTCAAGGTTCCGTTGACGCCCGACGGTCTCAAAACATGCCGCGCCTTGCGCGATCGCGACATCATGGTGAACGTAACGCTCTGTTTCTCGGCAGCTCAGGCGATTCTGGCGGCAAAGGCAGGGGCGACCTTCATTTCACCTTTTGTCGGTCGTCTTGATGATATCGGTCTGCGGGGTCTCGATCTGATTGACGAGATCGTCGATATCTACGAACAGTTCGATACATTTGACACTGAAGTTCTGGTGGCATCGATCCGGGGCCCGGCGCATGTGGTTGAAGCGGCACGCAGTGGCGCCCACGTCGCGACCTTGCCCCCGAATGTGTTGCGCGCACTTTATAATCACCCGCTGACCGACAAGGGTCTGGATGCCTTCCTCAAGGATTGGGAGGCCACCGGCCAGTCGATCCTGGAACAGGCAGCACAAAGAAGCGCTGCGGAATAGCGGCGCTGAGGGCCCCGAGCAATGAGCACAAAAGCGCCAAAGCCTGAGGCCACCGCCCCGATTGACCTGACTGACGCGCAGGTGATCGAGTTTCTGCACGCCAATTCTGACTTTCTGGAACGTCATCCTGAACTCCTCTCCGTGATCGTCTCCCCCGAGCGGGAATTCGAGGATGCGGATGCATCCGGTGGAGAGGTCATTGACCTTCAGGGGGCGATGCTGAACCGCATGCGAAGCGAACTCGCGGAGCGGGACGAGCAGAGCGGCGAGCTGATTGATGCCAGTCGTGCCAATTTGCAAAGCCAGAATCGGATCCATGCCGCAGTCATTGCGCTTTTGTCGTCGCGTTCGCTCGACCACATGCTGGAAATTCTGACGATCGATCTGGCGGGTTTGCTGAATGTCGACGCCGTCGCGTTGTGTCTTGAGGGGCGGACGGTTGCACCATCCTCCAGTCAGGGGGTACGCGTTGTGCCCACGGGAACGATCGACAAAATCGTTGAAGTTTCACGCACAGTCACACTGCGCGAGAATATAGAGGGTGATCGCCGTATCTATGGCGAAGCATCCGGACTGGTGCGTTCTGAAGCGATGTTGCGTCTGTCTGTTCGAGATGATGCACCTTGTGCATTGTTGGCACTCGGCAGCCGGGACCCGGCACGCTTTCACGCTGGTCAGGGTTCCGAACTTCTGACCTTCCTGGCGCGTATCATGGAGCACTGCATCCGAACATGGCTCGATCTGCCACGTTGATCCCGAAAGACCTGCAACCAGCCGCCGCAGATCGCAGTGTGCGGGAGGCCCTTTTGCGTTGGCAGACGCAATTGGCAAGTGAACGTCGCGCGTCAGAGCACACGGTTGAAGCCTATTTGCGTGACGTGATTGCCTTCCTTGATTTCATGTCGGGGCATTGTGGTGAGCGGGTCTCTGTCGCAGCTCTGACGAAACTGAAAACAGGTGATTTTCGTGCCTGGCTCGCCAAGCGCGTGGGCGAGGGTTATGCGCGCACCTCGACTGCTCGCGCGTTGTCCTCGGTGCGGATGTTCTTTCGATATCTCGACCTAGAAGGTCTGGGTCACAATGCAGCGATCGGTGCTGTGCGTGGACCGCGACTGCCGCGTGCTGTTCCCAAGGCGCTGGCGGACCGGGAAACCGAAGATTTGATGGCAGCAGTGACGCAACCCTCACGACCCGACGAACCGGCCTGGATCGCGGCGCGAGATCTCGCGGTTTTGCTTCTGCTTTATGGCTGCGGTCTGCGTATTTCCGAAGCGCTTGATCTGAATCTGGGGGACATCCCTGATGACGATGCACTGACTGTGACGGGAAAAGGTGGCAAGACCCGCATGCTGCCAATCCTGCCTGTGGTTCGAGAAGCGATCGAAGTCTACCTCGGCCGTTGTCCGCAATCTCTTGCTGCCAATGGTCCCTTGTTTGTGGGTGTGCGTGGCGGGCGACTAAGTCCACGTGCGATCCAGAAACGAATGCAGGTATTGCGCGCCGCTCTGGGGCTGCCGGACTCGGCAACACCCCATGCGTTGCGGCACTCTTTTGCAACACATCTGCTGGCATCGGGTGGGGATCTGCGGGCCATCCAGGAATTGCTCGGACATGCGTCTCTATCGACAACCCAGCGTTACACTGATGTGGACAGCGCTCGGTTGATCGATGTCTACAGCCGCGCCCATCCACGTGCCAATCGGAGCTAGTCCCGGAAGAAGACCGCGTCGTATTCGAGCATCCGGCCGTAGTGTCGGCTCCAGTAGCCGGGAATGACGAGATGCGGCTGAAAGCCCTGATCTGCCAGACGCTGAAGTAACGGCAGGTGGTCAGGCTGGCCGGCATAGATAGGTTGCATCGAGAGTTCGAGTTGGAGGCCCGTGATTCGATCCCAGGATGCGCCGATCCCGTCCAGCACCTGGTCTTCGTAGCCCTGGGTATCGGATTTCAGGAAGATGTTCGTTGCGCTTGCCGCGTGGTCTTTCAGAATCTTGGCAACCGTCGTGACGGGAACCTTTTCGCGGGATTCGGCGCGGGTGCTGGCAAGACGTTCATGGGCGATCGCATCCAGTGAGAGAATCGAGCTCATATCGGATTCTCCTGAAATATTGATTTCGACCTCGCCCATGTCCGCGCCAACAGCTGTGCGTGGTGCGATGTCCCAATGCGCATCGGATGCCGCGTGATGCTCAAGGTCATGACGAATATGGGAAAGAGGTTCGAAGGAGATAATCTTCCCGGGGTAACCATTGGTGCGTATGGCACGCGCGTACTGGCCCGTATTCGCGCCGACATCCAGCAAACAGTCCACGTCATGAGATTTGAGAGTTTCCACAATTCGGCCCCAATGGGTCGCAGAGCCGGGGAATGGCGATATGTCGTATCCGAGGGTGCGAACCCATTTTCGAAATTTGCCGGCCATTTGTACTGTCCTTTTGGAATCAACCGTCACGAATGACGTTCGTTCGAAAATGGGAAACTATCATTAAACAATGGTTTCGTGCGGTCTGGATGCGATTGCAGCAGGCGGCTTAGACAGGTAGCTTTCGGCAACCAGAGAATGATTCCATTAGATGTCCGAAAATTCTGAGTACGTCGAAAACCGTGTGTCCGGCCTGATCCGGCGTCTGATCGCGCCGGTTGCGATTGTCGTTTTGATCGCATTGACCGCAGTTATAAGCCTGATCGCTATTGCTGCTCGTGGCCAGGACGATATTGCAGCGCGCGATTCTGTGAATCTCATGCAAGTGGTTGTTGAATCGCTCCGCTCTGATCTTGGGAAGATTGCCTATGACCACACCTGGTGGGACGAGGCGATCGAGAACCTGATTGATCGGCCGAATATGGAATGGGCGAGTCTCAATATTGGCGACTACGCAGCGGAAACATTTGATATCAGCGACACCTTTATTGTCTCGGAAACCAATCAGACACTTTATGCGTTTCGCGATGGTGTTCCTTCGCGCGCGGAAGTGCACAAATATTTTGGTGATTCAATATTGGAATTGATTGCGGCTGCGCGGCAAACCCCGATGGTGGAGCCGGACCCGGTTGTTGGCTTTTTGGTGAATGATGAAGGTATTCATCTGATCGCGGGTAGCGCGATGACTCCGGAAAACCCGACCAGTGACCAGCTTGTTTTTCGTGCACGTCCGGTATTGATCCATGCACAGGATTTGTCCGATTCCATGGTCGATGCACTTGCGGTCAAGTTTGGCTTTCAGGATCTCCGTGTCACGACAGCGCCGCTGCAAGGTGATGTGCTGCAGTCCCCGCTGATCGGGTTTGATGGCGACACTGTTGCGTGGATGTCCTGGACGCCGCCACATCCCGGATCGGCATTGTTTTCTGCAGTTCTGCCGTGGTTCGTCGCTGGCGTTTTCGTTCTGGCAGTGCTGAGCATTGTCTTTGTCCGCCGTGTGCTTCACACGGCACAGGTCATGACAGTGGATGCAAACACGCTGGCCGAGAAAGAACATATTCTGGCTCAGACGAGCAAAATGGCCGTGCTTGGTGAGATGGCAGCGGGCGTGGTCCACGAGTTGAACCAGCCCCTGAACATCATTCGCATGGCCTCTGATTCGACCCGGGGACTGTTGCAAAAGAAAAACCGGGAACCGGAGTTCGAACAGCTCGATGAGCAACTATCTGTAATCAGCGGGCAGGTTCGACGGATGGCGGAAACCATCCAGAGCATGCGGATATTCAGTCGCGATGACTATGGGCGAAAGATCGCCTTTGATCCTGCGCATGCGGCCAATCAGGCCTTGTCCTGGTTGCGACCTGAATTGTCGGATCGCGGCATAGAAATTTCACTTCAGGCACCAGCATCCTGTGGCCGGGTGTTTGGCGAGCCGTCCCGGTTCGAACAGGTTATCGTGAACCTTCTTTTAAATGCACGTGATGCTGTTCGGGATATCGGGGATGACGGTAGTGCGCGCCAAGGCGCAATCAAGTTGGTGATTTCCGAAGATCTCGCGCAGAACACTATCCGCATTGTCGTGTCGGACAATGGTGACGGGGTTCCGGAAGAAAATCTCGAGCGATTGTTTGAACCATTTTTTACGACCAAAG
>JABJAG010000282.1 GCA_018666195.1 Alphaproteobacteria bacterium | reverse complement strand
GAAATGCTGCGACGCAGTCAGGACCGTATTCGTCGTATCGTTCCGGGCGGCTTTGGCAGCCCGATGATCATCATCATGATTCTACTCGTGCTGATCGGTATCTGGCTGCTCAATGGCCTGTACCGAGTGCAGGAAAACGAACGTGGTGTGGAACTTCTGTTCGGCGAGTGGAAAGGCGCGGTGACAGAACCGGGCCTGCATTGGTGGCCAGCGGCGCCCATTGGTGAAGTTCTGACCCCGCCGGTCACGCAGATCAATCGATTGAATGTCGGTTTCCGCGACTCATCAGACGCCGATGGACGTCGCGCTTCGCAGCGGGATCTTGATAGTGAATCACTGATGTTGACGAGCGATCAGAATATCGCCGATGTCGAATTCACGGTGCAGTGGCGTATCCTGCAACCGGGCGAGTACCTTTTCAATATTCGGGACCCCGAAGATACGGTCAAAGCCGGTGCTGAAAGTGCCATGCGCGAAGTTGTTGGACAGACGCCGCTGGATGATTTGCTGACAAACGCGCGTGAAAATGTGCAGGCCAAAACGCAGGAGCTTTTGCAGAGTATCCTCGATGGCTATGGCGCCGGTATCCAGATTGAGCGTGTGCAGCTGCAGAAAACGGAAGCCCCGCCCGAAGTTATTGACGCGTTCAATGATGTGCAGCGTGCGCGTCAGGATAAGGAACGCGTACAGAACGAGGCGGAATCCTACCGAAACCGTATCGTCCCGACCGCGCGAGGCGAAGCGGCTGGCGTGATTGAAGAAGCGACAGCTTATCGTGAACGCGTGACCAAGGAAGGTCAGGGTGAAGCCGCTCGGTTTGACCAGATTTATGAGACCTTCAAGGCCGCACCGGAAGTGACCCGTCGTCGCCTCTATATCGAGACGCTCCGTGATGTCCTCGAGAAGGCTGACAAGGTCATCATCGATAGCAATGCACAGGGTGGGCAGGGTGTTGTGCCGTATCTGCCCCTCAACGAGCTCACCAAGAACCGTTCGGGTTCGGGAGATCAGAAATGAGCCGCGCCAAACTCGCCATTCTTGGCGGATTGATCATTTTCATCGGGATTGCGCTGAATTCAGCCCTGTTCACCGTACGTGTGACAGAGCAGGTGCTGGTGCGTCAGTTCGGTGAAGTCAAAACTATTGTTCAGGAGCCCGGCCTGCATGTGAAGCTGCCCTTCATTCAGGACACCCTGGCCTATGACAATCGTGTCCTGAGCGTGGACCCGCCGGCAGAGGAAATGCTGCTGAGCGATCAGAAGCGTATCTTTGTGGATGCGTTTGCGCGTTATCGCATTGTTGAACCCTTGAAGTTCTTCCAGACAGTCAATGATGAGGTCATCTTCGGAAACCGGTTTGGCAACATTCTGACTTCGACGGTGAAAGAGTTTGTGGCACAGCGCAGTCTTGAGGATCTCTTGTCCGACAAGCGTGACGACATCATGCAGTCGATCCGCAACAGCGTTGCCAATGACACCGAAGATTTCGGTATCGAGGTCGTCGATATTCGCATCGGGCGCTCGGAACTGCCGGAAGCTGTTTCGCAGACTGTGTACAAGCGAATGGTCACAGAACGGCAGCGTCAAGCCAGTCAGCTGCGTGCTGAGGGTGCGGAGAACGCCCAGCGCATTACGGCCGAAGCCGATCGTCAGAAAGTGGTGATCGTGGCTGAAGCCCAGCGCGAGGCTCAGGTGCTTCGTGGTGAAGGTGATGCGACCCGAAATGCCATCCTCGGTGAGTCCTACGGCAAGGATCCGGATTTCTTCGAATTCTTCCGGTCACTTGAGGCTTACAAGGAAACATTTGCCCGTGAAGGCACCACCATGGTGCTGTCGCCAACCAGTGATTTCTTCAAGTATTTCGGAAATCTGGAAGGTGGTCGCGATCAGGTCACGGGCAGGCAGCAAACCCAGTAGGAGGCTTCCATGCTACCTCAACTTGGACTTTGGTTGAGTTTCGCGTTGATCGGCTTCGGTCTGATCCTCGTTGTTGAGGGCTTGGTCTATGCAATTGCCCCCGAGGGCATGAAAAAGCTCCTGACGCGCATGGTTGATGTTCCGGCATCATCCCTGCGCTCAGGCGGGCTTGTTGCTGCGGTGGCGGGCGTCGGCCTGATTTGGGCGATGAAGGCGTTTTGACACTTTGTCGCCTGCTATTCCCGGCGGCTCACGCGATTGTCATTGGGGAGGTGAACTTGCCCCAAAGGTGCCGGGCGTGTGCCCCATTCCGACCATGATTGCCCTCCATATCCACTGGCAGAGGCAAATTGTTGCCCTATCTCGCAATCGACCCTGATGTCTGTCTCTTGAACTGAAAATCTCGACGTCTCATATCCAGTAAGAGTTTTCGGCATAGTGTTGCATCAGGGCGAAAAGCCCGGAACGGGAGAGACCGCAAAATGAATTCTGAACGACACCCACAAGCCATCGCACGAACCGGCTGGACTGCCGGACGCTTCAGCACAGCAGCCATTTTCCTGATGGGGATGCTGCTGGCCCTCGCACTTGCTTTGAGCTCATTGCCGGCATCAGCGAAATCCGCGCCGGATTCTTTCGCTGACCTGGCTGACAGACTGTTGCCATCTGTGGTCAACATTTCCAGTACGCAGGTCGTGCGTGAAGACCGCGGACCACAAGCCCCACAGCTGGGACCGGATTCGCCCTTTCGGGACTTCTTCAATCGAAATCAGGGCGCGCCGCGCCGCGCCACATCCCTGGGGTCAGGTTTCATCATCAGCTCTGATGGGCTGGTTGTAACCAACAACCATGTCATCGAGGGCGCGGATGAGATTACCGTAACCCTGTCGGATGACACCCAGCACGAAGCCACGTTGGTCGGACGGGACCCAAAGACCGATCTGGCGCTGCTGCGTATTGATGCCAAACGTGAGCTCTCGGCTGTGCCGTGGGGCGATTCAACAAAGTCGCGTGTCGGCGACTGGGTGGTGGCGATTGGTAACCCCTTTGGCCTTGGTGGGACCGTGACGGCTGGTATCATTTCCGCCCGTCAGCGCGATATCCAGCAAGGACCCTATGACAGTTTCATCCAGACCGACGCCTCTATCAATCGCGGTAATTCGGGCGGACCGATGTTCAACATGAACGGCGAAGTTATCGGTGTGAACACGGCAATTTTCTCCCCGACCGGCGGCAGTGTTGGTGTGGGTTTCGCGGTGCCATCTTCGATCGTTTCTCGCGTGATTTCACAGCTGCAGGAATACGGGCAGACCCGCCGTGGCTGGCTCGGTGTTCGGATCCAGACCGTGACGGATGAGATTGCTGAAAGCATCGGACTTGATTCCGCGCGTGGCGCACTCGTGTCATCCGTGACGGCTGATGGTCCCGCTGAAAAAGGCGGCATTCAGGCGGGTGACGTTGTGCTGGAATTCGACAGCAAGCCTGTCGACAGCATGCGTGAGCTTCCGCGTATTGTCGCGGAAACCGATATCGGAAAGAGCGTTCCTGTCGAGGTTTGGCGTGATGAGCGTCAGCAAACTGTTTCGATCATGATCGGACAGCTCGATGAAGAGGTCCCGGTACTCGCTTCTACCGGTCCGCGCGGCGATGCTGTGGAGCCCGAAGAAGCCACCATCGACGACCTTGGCGTTTCGGTCACCAGCATTACCAAGGAAATGCGTGAGCAGTTCAGCTTGCCTGACGACCTTCGTGGCGTCGTGATCACGGGTGTCGAACCTGATAGCTCGGCAGCAGAGAAAAGCCTGCGTCCCGGTGATGTCATCGTTGAAGTGAGCCAGGAAGAGGTGAGTTCTCCAGGGCAGATCGCGGAGAAAATTCGCGAAGCCCGTGAGGCAGATCGCAGCTCGGTTCTGCTGAAGATCAATCGTAACGGCGATCGTCGTTTTGTGGCAGTTCGGATCAAAAGGTCCTGACGCGTCATTTGGTTTCAACGCTGCATGCAGCGGGGCGGCGGCATCTTCGGGTGCCGCCGTTTTTCTTTGTCCGGACGGTGCTTTTCTGGATGGCCTGGATATGCGATGACCACGCTAATCAATCCAACTATTGTCTCCAGCACCAAGACGAGCACTGTGATGTCTGAAAGCCTCCTCCATCCGTTCACCGGTTTGCGCCCCGCCCCCGATGCTGCCAGCGATGTTGCCGCACCGCCTTATGACGTTGTGTCCTTTGCAGAAGCCAAAGCGATGGCAGAAGGTCGCCCATGGAGTTTTTTACATGTGTCGCGCCCGGAGATTGATCTGGCAGACGGAACCAATCCTTATACTGATGAGGTTTACCAGAAGGGCGCGGACAATCTGTCGGCTATGGCCGAAGCCGGTATCCTGATTCGCGATCCTTTGCCGTGCTTCTACGTCTATCGGATCATCATGGGGGACCACAGTCAGACTGGTTTGGTCGCCGCGACACCGGTTTCTGCCTACAATGAGAACCGCGTGCGTAAACACGAGTTCACACGGCCGGATAAGGAAGATGATCGGGTCCGGCAAATCGATTCTGTCGATGCCCAGACCGGTCCTGTGCTGGTCGTGCACGAAGCGCTGAATTCCGTCAGCGCGGCGCTGTCCGAGGTCACAGCGGCCGATCCGACTTATGACGTGACCCAGCCTGACGGGGTTCGCCATATTGTCTGGGCTGTGACCGACCCTGATGCCGTAGCGCAGGTGGCCGACGCCTACGCACCGGTCGATGTGCTTTACATTGCGGATGGTCACCACCGGTCCGCCGCCGCGTCGCGTGTAGCGGCATTGCGCGACAGTCGTGCCGATTCAGGGACAGCCCATGAACGATTTCTAATCGTTGCCTTCCCGGCGAATGAGCTGAATATCCTTGATTACAATCGGGTTGTGAAAGACCTGAATGGATTGAGCGGTGATGAATTCATGGCTCGCGTGCAGTTGCAATTCGAGGTCGCTGCTGTTGATTACGAAGCGCGCCCGGCTCTGCCTCATAGTTTCGGGATGTATCTTGAGGGAGCATGGTATGCCCTCACGGCGAAGGCCCCTCCGGCTGGCGATGCAGAACCGCTGGATCGACTGGACGTCAAATTGCTCTCCGACAGACTCCTCGACCCGGTGCTTGGGATTGCAGATCCACGCACCGATAAGCGCATTGATTTTGTAGGGGGCATTCGTGGGCTGGGCGCCTTGCAGGATCGTGTCGACAGTGGCGATTGGGCTGTTGCGTTCGCCCTGTTCCCGACCAGCATCGAAGATTTGATGGCGGTGGCGGATGCCAATGAAGTGATGCCACCGAAATCCACATGGTTCGAACCCAAGCTCGCTGACGGTTTGGTCTCCTACCCCTTGGGCAAATAAGGGTTCTGAGATGAACGAGGCGCCGGTTGTTGTCATTGCCGGACCAACGGCGAGCGGCAAGTCCGGTCTTGCGATAGATGTCGCCGAAACATTGACCGGGACTGTGGTCAATGCGGACTCCATGCAGATATATGATGACCTGCGCGTTCTTACCGCCCGGCCATCTGTTGCGGATGAGGTTCGTGTTCCACACGAACTCTACGGTTATCGGGATGCCACCGAATTGGGATCGGCTGCAGATTGGGCAAGTGATGCGATCACTGCCATCAAGCGTATTCGCAAAGCCGGACGTCGTCCGATCATCGTTGGAGGGACGGGGCTCTATTTGCGTACCCTGATGGAGGGGATTGCGCCAATCCCGGAGGTTCCCGAAGAAACGCGTATTTACGCGCGTGCGCGCCACAAGGAAATTGGTGCAGCCGCATTCCATGGCGAACTGGCCTCACGAGACCCTGAGGCAGCTGCGCGGCTTCCAGTTGGCGACAGCCAGCGGGTGTTGCGAGCCTGGGAAGTACATGAAGCCACCGGGCGAGCGCTCTCGGACTGGCATCGTGACCCCGTTCCGCCGACGGGATTGGATTTCCAGGTGATTGCGCTGCTTCCGCCCCGAGAGGAACTGTATCAGCGATGCGAAGACCGGTTTGGAGAGATGCTGGCCGGTGGTGCCCTGGAGGAGGTACGCATTTTGCTGGATCGCGCGGATCGGCAGAAGCTTGATCCGGCTCTGCCGATCTTCAAGGCGCTCGGTTATCCGGCCCTCTCGGAGCATTTGCGCGGCAGCATGTCATTGGATGAAGCTGCGGCAAAATCGCAGCAGCAAACCCGGAATTACGCCAAGCGTCAGATGACCTGGTTGCGGCATCAGCTTCCAGATTCGAGTGGTGCCAACCCGGATGGCGTGCCTGTGTTGAAATTATCTTTCGTAAATCACCAAGAAATATTATCATTTCTTAGTTGACTGGCCGTAAATCTTTTCTTAAGTTACTAATGCGCTTCTGTTGAGCTGTGTCCATTCGGCATGCCTGCAGAGCACTTTTTGTGCTTGGCAATGCACGATATTGAAGTGGTGGTCAGCGGCAGGACTTTGTCGCGTGACCAGAACGTGGTTGCGGTCTGGCAATTGGCTGATGTTTCGGCTATGTCGCCCGTCCCGAACGTTGAACATCGGGTTGGATTTGGTCTGGGGGGAACCGGATT
>JABJAG010000281.1 GCA_018666195.1 Alphaproteobacteria bacterium | reverse complement strand
CTCCGACATGGAACTCCTGGTCGGGATGCCGTTCGCGCGCGGCCTCGATGGTCTTCTCGCTGAAATCAATTCCGACACCACGTTTGGGTGCGAGCGAGGCCAGCAGGTCGCCATTGCCACAGCCCAGATCAAGAATGGAATCACTGTTACCCGTTGCGAGAAAGCTTGTGTAACGCTCGTCTTCCTGATGGAAGTAGTCGTTGCGGTCGCGCCACTTCTCGAAGCTCGGTGCGACGCGATCCGACAATTCGCGAATCGCATTTTTTCGCTCACTAAATTTCAATGCACTACTCATCAGGTTTCCCGGGTTCGGTATTGTCGGATGCAGTTAGCAGGTGTCATTTCGTTCGTCGACCACGATCGATTTGGTCAGGTTGACGGTTCCGCTCTTGAGAACCGGGCAATGCAGGTCGACGACGGGGGGACTGGCTTTCCCGCGGCGTACTACCCAGTGGTTGCCCAGGCCGTTGAATGCAAACGGAACACCCTTTTTCATATTCGGATGAAAGGCGTAGGCCAATGTCTCGAACAACCGGGCAAACGCCATGCGTCCGGGCAGGTTTGGCACCCGGTCCGAGAGATCACTGGTGTTGATCAATGGTTGAGCGATGGCTGTAAATTCCGTCGTGTCCAACAGGCCGTGTTTGCGTCCGAAGTCAGCAAGTTCGAGCGCATAGTTCACATACCGCCAGGCGATGGCGAGGCTGATCAGCTTGAGCAGCTTGCCGCGCATGATGCTCTGGTCTGCAGTTTCGGACCAAAGGGAGTCGAAATTCCGCAGATACAAGGCGTCACCACTGCGCACTTTGTCTTTGCGACCGCCAATAACACGGACATCGGAGCGGTTGGTCTGCAGATCAAACAGGATGAAACCCTGATCCGTTAGCAGGCGGTCGATGTCCGAAAAGGACACGCCGCCGGATTGTTCCGTCCAGAACGCGATCTCTACCTGTACGCCCAGAATGTCACGGGCGAGCATTTCTGCTCCTCCCCTCAGGACAATGTCCTCGGTTCCTTCGGTGTCGAGCTTGATGAAGTCTGCAGGGGCGACGTCAAGTTCCTGGGGAACGGAATCAAGGGTCATGGCTTCAACGGTGACCGCCGCGCTTTCGCCGCCGATATATTCAATCGGACGCAGGGAAGACCGGGTGCGATCCGCGCCCTCACCTGAGAAAAAGGTGATCGGACCACTCTGATCGGCCAGCGCAAGATTGTGCAAAGACACATGTTCTGGCAGGCCACCATCCATGATCAGGCGGTAGCTTTCGGGATGGGGCTCGAAACCGATGACCGGCGCCCAGGGTTTTGGACCATCGGGATAGGGCGTGAACACGCCGCCCGCAGCACCAACGTCGTAAACCGTCACCGGAGACGTCGTAAAGGTGTCGTGGAATTGCGGCGCAAGGCGTGAGTCGAGATCGGCAATGATCTGTCGCCGAAGTGCAGAGAAGATGCCCATCAGGTTTTTGCCGCTGCCAGTTGTTCCAACAATTCCATCTCCGCATTGACCCGTTCATCCCAGCTGGGAATGAACGTGGATGCGCGCTTGAAGATCGCCTCTGCCCGCTGTCGTCGTTCGTCGGGATTTGAATCCAGATGAATCAACGCATCCCGAAGACCTGCAACATCTTCGGAATTCCTGATGCGCCAGATCGTGTCCGTTGGCATGAGTTCATCCGTATCCACGTCAATTCCTCGGATGCCGGGCGCAGCTGGAATGATCATGCACACGCCGGTCCTCATTGCTTCCAGGTTGGCATTTGTCAAGTTGCACATCTGGTTGAGCGATACATAGATATCGCATTTTTGCTGCAGATTGAGGACCTGTTCATGAGGTACCTGACCCAGAAAATGTACGCGATTTGCAAGGCCTGTGGCCTTTAGTCGTTCCCGCATCAGCTCTTCGAACGGGCCGCTCCCGGCCACGAAGGCGCGAAAGCGCCCGGGTGCAGCGTCCATGGCGGCGCTGACAGCATCGATGAAGGCGAGGCATCCCTTGTCTTCGACAAGACGCGCCACGAACAGGATGCTGGTTTCATCTTTCTCGAGCAGCGTCGTGATCTCCGGGGACAACCCGCCGCCGCTTTCTGGTGTAACACCATTGATCATCATTTTGCGTGGTGTTTCTGGAGCGAGTGCGCGGTCCATCCATTGTTCACCGCCACTGCCGTCTCGTGAGCAGATCACCATGCTGAATGGTGCGCGATAGGCTTTGCGGGTTATGCGTGGGACGGGGCCATTGAGGTCGAGCATGCTGTGCATGGCGGGCGGGACACCCATCACCCGCCAAACAACCGGGACCTCGGTTCGTCGTGCGGTGAGGGCAGCCTGATAGACGTTGACCCGGTCGAAATAGGCCAGATCAGGTTTGAAGTTATCGAATTGTTTGCGGATTTCGCGGTATTGAATGAGTTCACGCAGATAACCGCGCGCACGGCCTAAGCCTGCGGTGAGCGGTACGCGTTGGGGGATGACCGTGATGTCACGGCCAAACCCGTCAATGGAGAAGGTTTCGGTTTTCAGTCCGGGCCACCCTACGGCATCGTCCTTCACCGTGAAGACAATCTGCAGATCGTGTTCGCTCTGGTCGAGTTTTTCGAGCAGTCGATACACTGTGGGGACACCGCGTGGATCCCAGCGGCGTTCTCGGATCCCTTCGGCAAGGCCACTGAACAGACGAGAGACATAAAGAATGCGCATCAGCTGGCCGTGGCCGATAGGCCACGTTCGGCCAGCCATGTTCGCGAAAGCAGCGAAACCGGATTGCGCAAATCATTTGCAGATTTCAGAAACTGGCTATAGCCGAATGGCGCATACTGGTCCTGATACATGCCGAAATAGAGCATATGGCGCAGGAACTTGTCCCGCCGCGCCGGCCCGAGAGTCAGCCGGATCACGCGAGAGGGGATAAGAACGGCTTTTGTCAGCCCGGACCACTGATCGACCTTGGGTTCGAATTCACGGAACAGACCGCGATAATCCCAACTTGCCAGCGCGGTGCGGAACAGTTTCTGACGGTATTTCTGCTCGATCGGCACATTGCGCCAGAATTCGACCAGCGCGCTGTCCCAGAGCGGAAGCGACCAGTCGCGGCCAAGAAATTCGTAGTTGCGTTGTCCGTTGATCACATATTTGAACTGTCGCTCGTCAAACTCGAATTGCTCGTAATGGGCAATGGCCGTGTCGCGATCGAGGGTTTCGTGCGGCGTGATGCCGAGTTGGTTGAAAACGCGGTCGCGCAATGCATCAAGACGTTTGGGGGTCTTGAGCGAATTCCAGAGCGAGAAGTGTTTGCCGACAATTGCATCAAACAGAGAATCCGGACCTGGCGCAGATTGCATCAACTTGGCCGGGATATGCCCACCGGAAATGAAGTCGCCGGTCTGTCCGTTTACAATGATGGCATCTTCGGGCAGCGCGTCTTCGGATTTGAACTGCTGCAATGTGAGCAGATCCTGAAAATTCGGGACAGCTGACAGGCCGTCGCAATAGGTCCAATAGGCATTGCGGGCGGGACTGTTGAAAAACAGTCGCATGGCGGCAGTTCGACTGGGGACAAACCTCCAGGGTACTTGCAAACGATCTGCGATGATCTTTGCCGCCCGCATCTCATCATTTCCTTTGGGGCCGTACGTAAAAGCGAACAGATTGTCGTAGCCCTGCTCCACAAATTTGGCGAGCAGGATGCGGGAATCCCGTCCGCCGCTCAAAGGGATCCAGAGCGGGCGACCTGCTGCCTGTTTGATGGTGCGCCCGATGGCGCCATCCAGAACATTGAGGAATTCCTCGGCAAGGGCGTCCTCTGAACGGTGATCAATCGGGCCCGGCATATAGGAGCGATAGCGTGTGATCGCGGGTACGGTTGCATCTGATGTCCAGATGAGGAGACTGCCAGCCCCCAGCTGGCGGAGCCCCTGAAACAATGTGTGGCCGCCGATGACAAATCCGGCCATGGCGGCATCGGAGACCCCGTCCTGGTTTGGGGTGTTCAGGTCCTTGCTGGTGCGAAGCAGATGTGCGTCGTTCGACACAGCGTCATCGGTATAGAAAACAGGTGACGAGCGACAATGGTCGACAATTGCGCAACAAAAAGTTGGCCCCTTGATAATCGCTGCGAAGTGTCCCGGCACATTGCGGACGGCCTGCGCCAGGCTCTCAGCAGTGGGGGCACCGGATTGCAGCGACGAGACAAGTACGTCGACAGCCTTCGGGTCACCCGTGGCCAGTGCTTGCAGGTCCCCAAGGTTGCGCGACTGCCAGCCGAAACGCTCTGCGGCGAGTAATTCTGCTGGCATCGGCCGGCCGGATCAGTTGACCGGCGCCAGGACCACGGTACGTAAGCCGCCGGTCTGGCAGATGCATTTGAGCGCGTCTTCGTTTGTGATGTTTTCGAAGATGACCCGTTCTACACCGTCGGTCGGGATGGGCGCTGACCCTTTGTAACCCATGGATTCGACCAATTTTGTCCCTTCCTGCCAGGAAGACGCGGCGCGGGGTACACCATAACCGCAGGCAAACAGGTCGGTCAGAACACCGGTCATGTCGTGCTCAGTGGAATAACGTGACAGATGCGTCTCGAAGATAATGGTCGGACGCATTTCCCCAGCTTTGATAGCTTCGATCATGCCTCGTATGACTTCAACTTCATGGCCTTCCACATCCATGCGAATGAGATCCGGCGCGCCGTGTTCAGCTGCCAGTTCGGGAACAGTGTAGGTGCGCACCGAAATCTGCTCGCCGCTCAACATGTGGGCCGCACTGCCATTGGCATGAAAGGTGCCGAGATTGGAATGTGCAGAGAGATGGAACGATGCCGTGCCCGGTGTGTCAGAGACGGCGCCTTCAAGAACCGTAATCCGGTCTCCCTCGCCATTGAGTTCAAGGTTGCGTTGGAGCAGCGCGATGTTGGTGGGTGAGGGCTCAATCGCAAGCATCTTGCCCTCGGGTCCGATCAGGCCCAGTTCCATCAACGCGTAGTATCCGATATTCGCCCCAATATCGAAGACCGTCATGCCCGGGCGTGCGATTTGTTCGAGGAGAATTTTGTGGTCGACTTCGCGGGTGCCAAACAGCAACAGCGAACGGCTGATGCCGCGATCTTCAAGATCGATCAGCATGCGATAATCGTGGATGCGCTTCTCAAAGAACCGGCGGCCCAGAAGCTTGTTCTGCAGGCCTGCCTGAACCTGATTGCCGATGGCGCTCATTAGGGTCAGGGCCCCTCGGTCACGCCAAGTGGTGTAGATACTCGACAACATGCGGGTCACATACCATTCGCTGTAAGGACATATTCGTCCAGTTGAAACGTTTCGACGGCTCGTCCGTTAGTGTCCGATACCGTGTAGCCGGAGGCCTCCGCAAGTGCATGAAGCTCCGCGGCGTCCCGACCCAGTGCTTTTAAGTGCTGCGGGTGGATGCTGACAACGAGCAATGGTCGCGCTCCGGCCAGAATCTCACGTGCACCTTCAAGGACAGAAAACTCTGCGCCCTCGACATCGATCTTGATGACATCGGGATGAATACCGTGTGTGCGGCAAAATACATCAAGAGTGGTTTGGCTGTGGTGGGTCTCCACATATTCGTCATCTGATTTAATCGGCGCCCGGGTGTTCATACCGCTCACCCCGGCATGCTCATAGAACACGATATCCGCGACCTCGATATCCCCCACAAGGGAATCGATTACTGTCACGTTCTTGATGCCGTTGACGTCGATATGCCGTTGCAGTGTCTGGCGGTTCGCCTGAGATGGCTCGAAGGAAAACACTTGCCCGCCCGGCGCCAGGACCTGACTGACGGGCATTGTGACAAGGCCGATATGTCCGCCGATATCGAGCATGCACATCTTGTCCCGGCTTGCTTCGACACAGAATTCGAACCCACTGTTATGTGCATCACCCCAGTTTTCAAAATCACTGAAAGCAAACTCCCCTGACATCTTGAACGGGCCATACCGTCCGATCCGATGACTCGACAGGCGTGTGGAACCACGGCGGGCAAGGCGGCGACGGTAGAGGTTGCCCAATGGCGTCCAGACAGGCGACAGGAAACGCAGTGGCCCATGTCGTAGCCGACGCAAAATTGCGACAACACTCATTGAAGTGGGGGTTGCTGGCGAATAGTGTGAGGGCCCGTCGTGGGTTGAACTGAATCTGTTGCCTGAACTGTCGTTCGGCAGCATGGGTGATCATATCAGGGCGACTCAGTCAGACCAATCGATTGCTTTCGTGAGCTTTAAAAAAATGGACGTGAAAACAGTGCGCCGCTGCGCGGTATTGGCCGCTTTTGCGAGTCTGGTAGTTGTCGGATATGCGCAGGCGCAAAACAGCACAGTTCCGCGTTCGGATACGGTTGTGGTTACGGCATCCCGATTGTCCTCGACCCTGTCGAATACAGCGGTCAGCACCACGGTCCTGACCCGTCGTGATATCGATGCGCTACAACCATCAGATACCGTAGATTTGCTGCGCCACCTGCCAGGTGTCCATATTGACCAGCCGGGCGGTTTGGGCGGTGTGAGTTCGATCTATCTTCGGGGCGGTGATCCAAACTACACGCAGATCCTGATTGATGGCGTTCAGATGAACGATCCGACAAATAGTCGTGGCGGATCCTTTGACGTCTCATCTATCGATATGGAATCCCTCGAGCGGGTTGAAATTATTCGTGGTTCGCAGTCTGCGGTCCGGGGTGCGGACGCGATATCAGGCACGATCAACTTCATCACCCGTGGTGGCTCCGACAAGCCACAATATGCCGCGACGGTTGCCGGTGGGTTTTCCGGTTATCGGCGTGGCAGTGTCGAAGCCCGCGGGCCGCTATCACCGAATGCAGGCCTGGCATTGAGTGTTGCGCTGATTGACGATGGTGATGCGATCGAGGGTAGTCAGTTTCACAATCGGGTGCTCAGTGCAAAATCCGATATTTTTCCAACTGATGAGTCCTCGCTGCGTCTCGTGGCGCGATTGTCGGACAACAACAGTTCGAATTTCCCTGATGACAGCGGTGGTCCCGCGTTCTCTGTTCGACGCACCAGCGACACACGTTACGCGACGGAAATATCTGCAGGACTGGTTTTTGAGCAACAGTTAAGCGACCCGATGCGGGTCTCGGTGGAAAGCAGTCTTTATCGTCACCGTGAAGTTTTTTCTTCTCGGGGCGTGGCGCCCGGAGTGCGCAGTGCCTTCGGGATTCCGGTCAACAGCAGCGAAAGCCTCTATGAGCGCGGTGATGTCCAGGCAAGTGCCAATCTGGCGGTGACTGGTAATTTCGAGCTGGTGGCAGGTGGTGGCGTGCTGCGTGAGACAGGAGCGAGTGACAGTCGCTTGATAATCGGTGGCGCCCCGTCGGACAGTCGTTTCGCGCTCCGGCGAACGACCCGAAGTGGCTTCGCTGAAGCGCGCTGGCAAGTGATCCCGGCCTGGTCGCTTCAGGCGGGTATGCGTGTCGACAGTCCGGACGGGTTTTCGACCCAGACAAGCATGTCTGTGGGTTCAATCTACACCCTCGAGTCCTGGGGTACGGAATGGCGCGCGAACTGGGCCGAGGGCTTCAAACTGCCTAGCTTCTTTGCGCTGGGCAATGCGATTGTAGGCGATCCGACGCTCCGACTGGAAACCAGCTCGAGTGTCGAAACTTCAGTGCTGCAACCGGTGCTCAATGGTCAGGGTGAAATAGGCGTCTCCGTGTTTCGGACCTATTTCTATGACAGCGTTGATTTTGATTCGTCGATCAACCGGCTGGTCAATCGAAATGAAGCTGTTGCCTGGGGCAGTGAACTAACCGGCTCCTGGTCGTTTGATGAGGCGTTCACCCTTGGTGGTCATGTCACTTTCGTCGATACCGATATTCGTGATGATCAGGATGAACTCCGCAATCGTCCAAAATGGCGCGGCGGTGCCGATCTTCGCTGGACCGGGATCAAGGATGTAACGCTTTCCGGTCGGGCACTTTATGTGGGTCGGATTCTCGATTCCTCGATTCCCACGGGTGATCGCGCCCTGTCAGACCATACGCGCTTTGATGTGGCGGCGGGCTGGCGGTTTGCCCCGGGCTGGGAACTTGGTCTTGCTGTCGATAATATTTTCGACAATCGGTACGAAGAGGCGGTTGGGTTTCAGGCACCAGGAATTCTGCCCCGGATGTCTCTCAAGGTTGTGTTCTGAACCAACGCTGTTCTATTGCAGGCGAAATTCGATCGGGACTTCGATCTGTCCGGTCACGGCCTGGCCATCCCGCGTGGCTGGCCGAAACTGCCAGCCTGTAACGGCTTTGCTCGCTGCGGTATCGAGGATTTTATGTCCGCTGCTCTGCACGATTCTGGTTCCGAGAACTTCGCCACTGAGTCCGATCTGCGCACGGATGATGGTTTGCCCTTCATATCCGCGCTTTCGGGCGGCCAGCGGATAACGTGGTTGTTCGTTACTCCCGGGCGCTATCCGGACGCCAATCGAGGCTCCCGGACTTGATGATTCCGGCGCATTGGTCGCGGAAATATCTGAACTTTCACCCAAGCTTGCCACTTTGGTTGTTTGTGTGGCCGGTTTGCTTCGAGGTGCTGCACCGACCGTGGGCGGCGTCACGCTCTTTAGGGCCACCGACGGCGCCGTTGGTGCAGACGTGATCTCGATTGAGATCGGGGCGCCGGTTACGGAGACTGCGGGTTGAGCGGGTGCCGCGACAACTGGCTCGGGGGTGGGTGTCTTCGGAGGCACTGCATCGACGCGTGCCACCGGACTTTCCAAGGGTTGCTGGGTGATGGTTTGGTCCGCTGCAATTTTGATGTCCACCAGATGGACGGCGACGTCGTTGGTGTCTGAGTTGTTCGCGAACATGACACCAAAGACAGCAAAATGGGCTCCCAGAGAGAGCGTGGCGCCAGCAAGCGCAAGAGGATGCAGGCCGAGGTTCATGAGTCGATCTGTCTCGTTGATTTGACCCGTAGTCTATCTGCTAATAGGGGAAATGCTCGTAATTCTTCGCGCACCTTCGAGCGGCCCCGTTGGCCAGTCTTCTGAGCAGACCACATAGGCTCGACCATCCACGGGTACGGCCATGTCCACAGCGATTCCCACATAGTTCACCCAGATCGGCTCCGGGACAAGATCGTAGATCAACAGATAGGTCGTGCCCGGAGTTGCCTGACGTAGCCCATCTGCTTTCGCCACATGCTTGTGCATGCGGCCCGTGAATCCGCTGACTGCAGGACTCGCTGGCCAGGTTGTTTCCTGTCCGTCTGCGACAATGGGAAGGACAGGACTACCGGGGCCAAGGCGGGCAACGGCGATATCTGACCCTGGTGCACAGGTTGTGGTCGGGAGTGATGTGTGACGGCTCTGAGTGCCGGTGCTTCCGATTGCAACGGGAATCAATGTGACGAGGAGAACCAGAAACAGGGCGAAGACCGCATTGGTGGCCCCGGTGGTTTTTGTGAACACAAATGTTGGAAGGTCCAAGGTTCCGCTGTCGTGACCGGCAACGCGGCGTGTTGTTGTGTTTGCCAAAACGGCAAACCCGATCGCCACAATTGTCGCATCCGCAGCAATGGTGGCCGCATAAACACGTGTCCCGGCATCGAAAGCAATGATCGGGGCGGAGGTTGCGATCCCGAGTGCGATCAGGCCGAGCATCAGCTTTGTTGGCTCTTGGCGATGGCGCAGGATATGCACAATGCCTGTAAGCCAGCACAGGACGATGAATATGCGTGCGGGCAGCCAGGGGACATATTTCAGGATGCGTTCAAGATAGATCAGAAAGCCTTTGGTCAGGCCCTGAATGGCCAACTCCGGACTCTCCAGAAACACGCGCCATGTGGCCGCGTAGACATCGCGAGCGATCTGACTCTCGGGGATACCGCGACGGAAAAATTCCGGATGTACATCGTAGATGTAGAGCCAGCCCTTGCCGCCCGAGATAACACCGAAGATTGTGTATGAGAAATTCGCGTGCGTGTCGCCGGGGTCACCACCCAGCAGAGCGGAAATGATCGGGCCCACCGCGAGCCCGGCGATGATAGCGATCAGTAAAACCGCAGATCTGCGAATGCGTGCCTGCCATGCAAAATCTGGCAGCAGCAATGGCCAGAGCAAGAGCAATGGGAGCACAAACAGCGCGCCAGCTCGAGCGCTCAGTGCGAGGGTGAGCAGGAACACGCCTGTGGCGAGTGCGCCGATGTGACGACTTTGGGATCCATTCAGCAGGAACACCATCGCGACCACACCGAGAACCAGACCGAGATTTTCGGTCAGAGTTGTGACTGAATGGCTACCCGCGAACGCAGCGAGTGGGGCAATCGCCACAATCGCCACGGCGAATCCCCAGCGTGCCGATATCGCCTTGGCGAACAGGAATACACCTGAAGCAAGAACCAGGGCCTGGATCAGGAGCATGAGTTGAAGGTCGCGCCCGGCAGCGCTGAGTAAACTGGTCAGATAAGCCGTGTAGTGCGGGCGTCGTTGACAGAAGGAATCCAGTGCGACGCCATCTGCCAGTGCGCGGGCGCAGTTGAAATAGCCGGCCGCGTCATCCCACGGCAGCAGACCCCCCACCGCATTCGGCAGGCTCCGTCCGCCCATCCAGTGTCCAAACATGGGAGCGAGGATGGAAACCAGTACCAACAGGGCCAGGAACAGAAGTCCGTATCGCGTGGGTGGTGTGTAAACCGGTTGTCGTCGGGCAATCGCTAAACCGACCATTAGAAAGGCACAACCGGCGAGCGCGGCGGCCACCCATGTATCTGCAAAAACGATCAAGTCACCCACGTTCGAGCCTTTGGTGTCGGAAACAGGGTTGGGGTGTCAGGCCTGACCTGTGCGGCGGTCGGACTTCAGCCAGAATATCGCACCGGGAATGCTACCGAGAATCAGGACTGTACCAAACAGGATGGACACACTGAACGCATGTGCTGAGGCAATACCCATTCCGCCAAGAATAATGACCAGCGCCTGTTCTCGAACACCCCATCCCGCAATCGAAACCGGAATGCTGACCACCAGCAGGGTTGGCACCATCGCGATCAAATAGATCATGAATGACGCATCACCCCCCAGAGCTTTGTCAATGGTCCAGGCAATTCCGATGGAGCAGAGATGGATAAGAATCGACGTTGAAAACACGCTTGCCGCCGCACTTCGATGGCAGACAAGCGCGCGCGCATTCTGTGATAGCCCGATCAACAGCCCAAGGAATTTGTGCGCCCGGAACCGGTGTGTAAGAGGGTTGTCCAGAACGAACAGAGCCAGCACGGCAAACCATCCGGCGCCGACAAGTGCGGCGAGGCCAGCGATTGCCAATGGGTCGTCAATTCGGTTTGCAAGGAATGGCAGGCTCACCGTCGACAAGGCAATCAGCACGATCAGGCCCATGATGCGGTCGAGAAGCACGCTGCTTACGGCTGGGTTGGTCTCGATGCCGGCCCCGCGAAGGTAGTACATGCGCATCGCATCCCCACCAATGTTTGATGGCAGGCACTGGTTGAAAAACTGGCCAACCATGATCAGCCGCAAGGCGGTGGGCAACGGCAGATTCTGATTGAGGCTGCGCAAGACGTAGTGCCAGCGTATGGCCGCGCAGACCACCTGTGTGAGATAGATCAGGGCCACCAAAACGATCCAGTTGGCATCGATCCCGACAATCTTGTCCCGGATCGCGATGAGGTCGATTTGTGTGAACAGAAAATAGATTAGCGAAACGGATAACAGTATTTTGACGACGAGAGTTACGCGTTTTATCAGGACACCCTTGTCAGTCATTATTGATATTGCCGTTTTCTGCCGGTTCGACGAATAGAATTTCGATCGTTTTGTGACGTGTGCCGAAAGCTTTATAGACCAAGCCGTCTGTGCCGAATTCCATAGCACCGATTTTCCGTTCGTCCCACCACCTTGTCCGTGACGAAAAAGCCGAATGGGACCTCTCCCAGCTGGTTCAGAACGGGTCTAGTTGGCCGGTGCCAATGCGGTGAGGGGCATTTTAACCCGGACCTGCCGGCCCAGAAGTTCCAGCAGCAGAAAGACCCGGTGCTGATCAGAGGGCGCGTCAAAAATTCCCACATGGTCGGTCATCGCACCGTTGGTGATGCGGACCTTGTCGCCCTTCTGAAGTCCGGCGTGTTCACCCAAAATCACATATCCGCTTTCATCCTCGTGACGTTTGATATCCTCAATCACATCGTCGGGGATCGGTGCGGGCAGACCGCTGTGACAAATCAGTTCGCTAACCCCAACGGTGGAGTTCAAAGCACGCCAGCGCGCGCGTTCAGGGTCCATGCCGACAAACAGGTAGCCGGGGAACAGTGGCGACTGGACGGTGTCTGTCTTGCGGGCATGCCGTCGTCGCTTCAGGTAGCGCGGCAGATAGCCGTCAAAGCCCTGTCGCATGATATGGGCCAGAGCCTTGAACTCACCGTTCGGGTGGGTGCGCACCACAAACCAGCGTTTGTTCGCCGTCATCTCTGGGGGCCTCCCTCTTGCACTTCCCTGACACGCAGTAAGGCGGGAACGAAAATTCGAGCGGGCGGAAATATGCCGGTCAGCTGGTCATATGTGGCTTGCGGGTCGGCCAGGGTTGTCAGCAACAATGCGTCTATATCGCCGGCGGCCTCGATGGAGTGCACCACCGGGAAATTGGCGAAACTGCTCTGGTCGTGGGCGGGATCGACAATCGTGACAATTTGCACATTCGCAGCCTCGCACAGGGACGCCACTTCGGCCAACTCGCTCGTGCCATAAAGGGCGATGCGGACCCACCCACGCTGGCCAGCCTCCTCCAGCGCTTCGGTGCATTGGCCGCGTGCATTCCGGAAAAAGCGGAACGAGTCCGAAAGATACTCCGCCGTCAGACGGCCCTTTTCGGCAAAACCTTGCGGGGTGAGGTAATAGGCATAGCGGTTAGCCGGTGCCTGACTGACCTTAATCAGGCCCTTTTTAGCACAACGCTTCAGATAGGCGTTGGCCAGGCCGAGCGCGATGCCGAGCTCCTGTGCGACCGAGCGCTGGGTGATGCGTTCGTTCTCATGCACAGCATTGAGGATGCCGAGGGTAATCTCTGCATCATCGGTTTTTCCTGGTGCGGATATGCGTTCAGCGTTGCTCATGTCACCCCGTTCACTCGGTGAACATAGGTCGTTCAACAAATGAACGTCAAGCACTTCAATGGATTAGTGTGATCCGGCCGGGTTGTTGAAATTGGCTTTGACGTAAGCCACCAACTCGTCGAGACAGGATTCAACGTCCTGTTCACTTGTATTGACGACGAGATCGGCGTTGAGCGGTGCTTCATAGGGGGCAGAAACGCCCGTGAACTCCTTGATCTCCCCGGCCCGTGCGCGCCGTTACAGACCCTTGGGGTCGCGGGATTCACAGGTCGCAACGTCGGCGCTGATGAATATCTCGCGGAAGGAGTCCCCGGCAGCCTCACGCGCCCGTGCGCGGTCGGATCGGTAGGGTGAAATAAAGGCCGTGATCACGATCAGGCCGGCATCCGCCAGCAGCGCCGCAACTTCGCCGACGCGCCGGATATTTTCGGCCCGATCTTCGGGAGAGAATCCGAGATTGGCATTGAGGCCGGTTCGGACATTGTCGCCATCAAGTACATAGACCTGATAGCCCTCATCAAACAAACGCTGCTCCAGAGACATGGCCAGGGTGGATTTTCCTGCGCCTGACAACCCTGTGAACCAGAGTACACCCGGTTGGTGACGGTTGCGCGCGGCACGGCGCGTGTTGTCGACCGTGTGGTCGACAGCTGGCAGGTTCGACGACTGTACGGTGGTTCGTTCGCGCTGATCAGGGTAGTCGCCCATGGATACAACGCCGCCAGCCAATGTGTGTTGTCGGTCGAACAGAATGACACGTGCCGTGCGTGGCAGAGATTCATGATCGTCCAGCGCGACAAGCTGATTGGTCCGTATCACCACGTCAGCAATTTCGTCCCGGGTTACCTGCTCGGCATTGCTATCGGTCAAAGCCTCGACATCGATAACCCGATCAATGCGTTCAATGGTGCCGCTCAAATGCCGGGGTCCCAGTTTCAGGCCATAGCTTGCACCGACGACAAGCGGCGTCTCGGCCAGCCAGAAAAGTCGCAGATGAAAGACATCTGTTTCGACCGGGGGGTGGGTTAGATGGCTCGCGACTTCGCCGCGTTCGACGAAAATCTGTTCGTCCAGCGTGATGCCCACAGACTGGCCGGCTGTTGCGGCATCCGGTGCCTTGTCGGTGTTCCAATGTTCAATGGAAGCAACCCGCGCAGTGCGATTGCTGGGTGAAAAGAGCAGTTCATCACCGGTCTTGAGCGAACCGGATTCAATGCGCCCAGCCAGAATACGGCGATCATCAAATTTGTAGATATCCTGCAGCGGCAATCGTAACGGCAACGCGTTGGGTGAGTCCGGCCGTTGAAAATCTGCCAGTGTGTCGATCACGCTGGGGCCATCATACCAGCTCATGCGATCTGAGGAGTTGACGACATTGTCTCCTTCACGTGCGGAGATCGGGATGACGCGACGCGCCTTGATGCCGATGCTCTCGAGATAGGTGAGACACTCCGTCTCGATCTCCCGGAACCGAGTTTCATCGTAATCCACCAGATCCATCTTGTTGATGGCCACGGCCACCTCGCGAATACCAAGCAAGTGCAACAAATAGCTGTGGTGACGGGATTGTCGGCGCACGCCCTGATCGGCATCGATCATAAGCAGCGCGGCATCCGCGTTCGAGGCGCCTGTGACCATGTTGCGTATGAACTCACGATGCCCGGGGGCATCAATGATGACGTATTGGCGGTTATCATGCCGAAACCAGATTTGTGACGTGTCGATGGTTACGCCCTGATCACGCTCTGCTTTCAGGCTGTCCATCAGGAAGGCCCATTCGAACGGCATCCCGCGCTGGCGGCACATCTCCTGGATGGCCTCCAGTTTTCCGTCAGGCAGTTGTCCGG
>JABJAG010000280.1 GCA_018666195.1 Alphaproteobacteria bacterium | reverse complement strand
CATCGAAGAGGCAGAGGCCTATCAGCGCCTGATCGATGAATTTACACACACGCAGGACGCCTTGGCCAAAGTCGTCGGGAAAAGCCGAAGCCACGTGGCCAATACTCTGCGCTTGCTGACCTTGCCGGCTGAAGTTCGTGAAATGGTGGACAAGGGACAACTGACCGCAGGACACGCACGAGCTCTGGTTGGTCGGGAAGACGCCTTAATCCTGGCGCGTGAAATCGCCAAGGATGGGATGACTGTTCGCGATATCGAAAACCGTGTGTCATCTGCACCAAAGAAGTCCGGATCCTCTCGAAAGGCATCTGCCAAAAGTGCAGACACAATCGCTCTCGAACGCGATGTGTCGGACGCGATAGGACTCAAGGTCGCAATAAATCTGAAGGGTGATGAAGCTGCCGGTCGGGGGACGCTCTCCATCGAATTCAAGAATTTGGATCAACTTGATGATGTCCTGCGCCGCCTGAACCAGCAGACAAAGGCCAGCGGGACTGATTCAGCGGGCGAGAATGAAGGCCCCAAAAAGAAATCTTTTCCTTTTAATACATAGACTTACGGTCTTTGTGCCCGCCGCATACTGGCAATCGCAAGAAGCGTTCGCCCACAGGCGGCCTGGCCTGGCGTGCCGGTTGTTTTGAGCGCAAGCTCGGCCTCGGTGAGCCGGACAATCGCTTGTTCCAGTGACCTTATGGTCCAGGCGCGGCTCTGATTTTGGAAGCGACCTGCAACTTTCCAGAACACCGGTGGTCGTAACCGTCTGGCCGCAGTGTCGTAGTTTTCTCCCGCAGCGATCGCTCCCGCTACACGATGCAGTCGCTGGAAATGCCGTTGCGCCGCGCACATCAGGCTGACAGGCGCTCCACCATCGGACCAGAACCGCTCAATCGAACGATCAAGTTCGGCAATGTTTCCGTCTGCGGCCGCAAATATCGTTTCGTCGAGCGACGTCGTGCCTGAATCACCAATACTCGAGAGTACATCTTCCTCGCTGACTTCTGCGCCGGGGCCAACATACAAAACAAGTTTTTCAATTTCGCTTCGATTGCTTTGTCGGTCTTCTCCCAGAATACCCGCCAGCGTTCTTAATGCATCGGGTGTGATGCGAATATCCGCGCTTTGCAATATCCCCCGGGCCAGTCGCGCACGCCCTTCCTCGTCGTCGGGATAACACGGCAGCGCGGCGCAATCGTCTCGTCCTTCGCATAGTTTGCGCAGACTGGACCGGCCCGTCAGGTTTCCGGCCTCGATAACAACGATGGCATTTGCATCTGCGTCTTCGGCAGATTCGAGCGCTGATTTCAATGGTGCTGAGAGCCCGTCAGCTGCATCTCGCACGACCACCAGACGTTTCCCGCCGCCAAATGACATTGCGAGTAATTCATCGGCAAGTCGGGCAGGTGTATCACTAACCATTGCCCCGGAAAGCTCAGCGACCCGAAAGGGGTCACTCAGATCGTCTACAACCTGGTGGGACAGGGCCAGAGAGCGCTCCCGTGCCAATCCTGTATCTGGTCCATAAATCAGAATCGCCCGGACGGCCGGGTCTGGCTGCGCAATGAAACCATCCACGCGACCGGCAGAGACCTTCACCGTGCCGGTCCGCCAGAGAGCCGTTGCTGATTGCGTGACAGAAAAATCGCCAGTCGGTCGACGATTCCATCAGCGACATCTTTGGCGCCGCGCCTGCGTGCGTCGCTTTCGGCGGCGAGGGTCGCAAAATCCGAGACCAGGATATCGTAGTTGTTCCCGGACCTAACCGAACCCTTCATCAGTTCCAGACCGTCACTATTCTGTTTCAGTATGAAACTTGCAGCAATCGTAAGATTCGCGCGTGTCGCACTCGAGTCCTTCTTTACGGCCAGGCTGGCTTTGGACTCATTGAGTTTCACGATCAGGGTAAATGCCGACCGCGGCGCTGGCCGTGTCGGGGTCATCCTGTTGGTGAGCTCGATACGGACGAGTTGCCCGGTGCGGTCCTTAATAGGGGGGACTTCGACCCGACTGAGAAGGCTTTCTGTTGGGATCGCCTGCTCGCGCTCGCCGTAAAGTGGTTCAAAGCCGCATGCGGCAAGCAAAAGGCAGCTTGCGATCGCGAGTGGACCGAGGAGCCTAGACAACAAAGTTCACCAGTTTTTCAGGCACGACGATGACCTTCCGGATATCTTTTTCACCAATGGAGTCTGCCACATTGGGAACCGATTTTGCTGCGGATTCTGCGGCCTCCCTATCAATTCGTGCTGGCAGGTCTACGGTTCCGCGAAGTTTGCCATTGACCTGTATCGCATAGGTTACGCTATCAGCAACGAGCAATGACTGATCGGCCACCGGCCAACTGACATCACAAAGTTGGGTGGCATGACCCAGCGTGTGCCACATTTCTTCGGCCAGGTTCGGAATCATCGGTGCGATCAGGCGAATCAAGGTTTCGAGCGCCTCACGCAGGCTGTCACCATCGGGACTGCCGGATTTGACAGCAGTCGATATGACGTTTGTGAGCTCGTAAAGCCGCGCAACCGCCCGATTGTACTGAAACCGTTCGAGGTCCGACGTGACATCAGCGATGGCGCGATGAACCTCCCGGCGCAGTTTCACGGACGCGTCGTCATCGTTGGAGGGCGCAGTTCCGGCTGGTGGCAGGGCGTCGGCATTTTCCATGACCAGACGGGCTACGCGATTGACGAAGCGAAAAGCACCCTGAACGCCTGAATCCGTCCATTCCATGTCGCGGTCGGGCGGACTGTCGGAAAGGATGAACCAGCGCGCGGTATCAGCACCGTAATCGCGGATCACATCGGTCGGGTCGATCGTGTTCTTCTTCGACTTGGACATCTTCTCGATGCGGCCGACGGTGACCGGGGCGCCGTTGTCGCGCCGCACGGTCGCGCCGCTATCATCCTGTTCGACGCTTTGCGGCTCAAGCCATTCGCCGCGTTCATCCCGGAAGGTCGCGTGATTGACCATGCCCTGGGTGAACAGGCCCGCAAAGGGTTCGGCGAGGTCGATATGTCCGGTGTCGCGCATGGCGCGCATGAAGAAGCGTGAGTAGAGCAAATGCAGAATCGCGTGCTCGATGCCGCCGATATACTGGTCGACCGGCAGCCAGTATTCGACATCGTCCGGGTTGACCGGCTGGTCCGCATCGGGCGAACAGAAGCGCGCGAAATACCAGGATGAATCCATGAACGTGTCAAAGGTGTCGGTGTCACGTTCGGCTGGCGCACCGCAGGACGGGCAGTCGACATGCTTCCAGGTCGGGTGCCGGTCGAGCGGGTTGCCGGCGGATTCGAAATCGATGTCTTCCGGCAGGATCACCGGCAGGCTGTCCTTGGGAACCGGGACATTGCCGCAACTCTTGCAATGGATCACCGGGATCGGGCAGCCCCAATAGCGCTGCCGGGAAACCAGCCAGTCGCGCAACCGGTAATTGACCGCACCTTCTCCCTGTCCCAAATCCTCGAGCCGAGCGATGATCTCGCGCTTGGCAGCGTCGACGTCGAGCCCGTCGAGGAAGGCAGAATTTGCAAGCGCCCCGGGTCCGGTATAGGCGTCGTCACCTACGGTAAAGCTGGCGGGATCCTGATCTGCGGGCACCACCACGGGCAGGACTGGCAGGTCATAGGCGTGCGCGAAATCAAGGTCGCGCTGGTCATGCGCCGGACAGCCGAAAATCGCCCCTGTGCCATATCCCATCAGGACGAAATTCGCGATGAAGACCGGCAGTTCCCTGCCCGGAATGAACGGATGCGCGACGCGCAGGCCCGTGTCGTAACCGCGTTTGTCGGCCGTCTGGATCGCTTCCTCGCTGGTACCCAGATGGCGGCACTCCTCGATGAAAGCTGCCGCCTCGGCGTTGCGCATGGCAAGCTCTTCGGCCAGAGGGTGATCCGCAGCGAT
>JABJAG010000279.1 GCA_018666195.1 Alphaproteobacteria bacterium | reverse complement strand
CTACCCGTCGCATCCCGCATTCACCGAAAAAGAACGGGCAATCCTGGCTTATGCCGATGCCCTGACAATTGATGCCGGGGCCATTCAGCCTGACGTGGTCAACGCGTTTGTTGCACAGACAACCGATCAGGAACGCGTCGAGGTGACTATTGTCGCTGCGGCCATGGGCTTGCTGAACCGCCTGAATGACGGATTACGGGTTCCCCTCGAAGAACCCATGCTGGACATTGCCAGCGGCATCTCTTTCAACAAGGATTCGTAACATGGCGCGCATTGATATCGGCCATATCACCCTAAACTGTGCTGATCAGGGAGACGGCGACGCATTCGTCTTCATTCCCGGACTGGTGGGACTTTATGATGCCTGGTCATTTCAGCTCGATCACTTCGCCCAGCGCTACCGTTGCGTCACCTTCGATCATCGCGGCACCGGCGAAAGCGACAAGCCGACCGGACCCGGCGCCTATTCGACGCAGGCCATCGCGGACGACGTGATTGCCCTGATGGATACTCTGGATATTGAGAAGGCTCATATCGTTGGCACCTCGACCGGCGGTTGCATCCTGCAAAACCTGGCACTCGATCACCCGGACCGGGTGCGCGCCTGTATCTTCAACAACACATGGGTCGCAGCAGATGAATTCATCACCCGTGTCGCCGTCACCCGCAAACGGATCGCTGAATCCTATGGCCCAGAAGAATATGTGAAGGTCTCAAGCATGTTCACGTCAGGAGCTGACCAGTTCCGGAATAATTTCGACGCCGTGATGGACCTTGAACGTCGGGCCCTGGAAACAATCGGGTCGGTGGAAATTCTGACGGCACGGCTCGACATGATGCTGGCGCATGACCGAACCGATGAAATCGCACAAATCAACAAGCCTGCCCTTGTGATCGGCACTGTCGATGATGCCACGATCCCTTACTATTTTGCCGAAGACCTGAATGCGGCAATTCCGGGCTCGGAAATTCTGTTTTTTGATGATGGCGGACATTATTCCTATCGCCGACATCCTGAGAAATGGAACACGAACGTGCAGGCCTTTCTGGACAAAGCCGAAGCAAAAGTCTGATCACGGAACTTAACGGGAGACGAATATGCCGAAAGGATACTGGATTGCCGCCTATCATGAGATTCATGACGCAGACAAGTTTGCGGCTTATCTGCAACTCGCCGGGCCAGCGATTGCGGACGGAGGTGGATCATTTCTGACCCGCGGCATGGCGGCGAAGGCCTATGAATCCGGCATTCTGCAACGGACGACGATCATTGAATTTGAGTCCCTTGAAGCTGCACTTGCTGTCCATGACGGGCCAGCTTACGCAAAAGCACTCGAAGCCCTGGACGGGGCCGTTACCCGCGATCTCCGGTTCATTGAAGGCGTTGAATAGCCAACCGGGCTTTTCGCTTCCAGCCCCGGGAGGCGTGCGGTGCAGTTGAAGAAATCTTTCGGGTCGATTGTGGCTGTCGTAATACTGGTCGTCGGTATCGTTTTCTCTCCCTTCGTTCTGGGACAGTTGATCACCAGCGATGGATTAGTAGAAAAGCCGATCGCCGCTCCGCACCGGACACGAACAACACCAACCCGCATGCACCGAGGACAAACCCAACATTCTCGGTCAGGGACGCCATCGACATGGTCGCTGCGAAGGCAGCAAGGATCGCGATCGAGAACAGCGCGGCAAATGCACCCCACCGCCGCAATGCGACCACGGTCACGGCGAACATCGCAGCGGCGTTCATCAGGCCTTGCAATACCAACGCGAGTTGAAGCTCAGAGTTCGCAACCCGCAACAATCCTGCAAGATAGAGTGTATAAGCAGGGCGGCGCTGACAAAATGCCGACAACCCCTCCCCGTCGAGCACACTCAGTGCGCAACCGTAATAACCGGCAGCATCGTTCCAGGGCAGCAAACCACCAATCGCATTGGGATGACTGCGTCCGGTTACCCAATAGCCAAACAATGGAAGCATTGCCGCCGCAATGGAAATCATGAGAAGGGCACCGGGGCAAGCCCAGGGTCCGGTGCGAACCTGCGTGGTCCAGAGCACCAGTCCGCCAAGGATGACAATCCCTGCCGATAGCCACACCTCCATCGAGACGGCCAAAACCTGGAAAACTGGCGACATCATTTGGTAGATAGCGCAGTTAAAACCGCATTGGTCATCTCCGCACTGGTCGCCACCCCGCCGAGGTCACCGGTACGGACAGTACCCTTTGCCAGCACCGCATAGACTGCGTTCTCAACAGCATCTGCGCTCTCATCCTCACCAAGATGGCGCAACATCATCGCGACCGTGAGAATCGTGGCACAGGGATTTGCGATTCCCTTGCCTGCAATATCCGGTGCGGTGCCGTGAACGGGCTCGAAATAGGCCCAGCGATCACCAATACACGCCGAGGCGGCGAGTCCCAGTCCCGCGGCAAGGCCGGCGGCCACATCGGAGAGAATATCGCCGAACACATTTGTCGCCAGAATGACGTCAAAATGCCCAGGGTTACGGACCATATCCATCGCACAGGCATCGACATTGGCGGTTTCGTAGATAACCTCAGGAAAATCCCGTGCTACATCAGCGCAGGCCTCCAGAAACAAACCGTCGCTGAGTTTGAGTACGCCAACCTTGTGCACGGCTGTCACACGCGACGGACGCCCATAGATTTCCTGGCGTGCGACTGCTTGCGCAAACGCCATTCGCGCAGTTTTGGTTGAGGCTTCCCGGGTGACCACACGAACCGCGTAGGCGGCGTTGTCATCACCCATATACTCATCGCGTGAGTAGAGGCCTTCGGTCACCTCACGCACGACCACACAATCAATGTCGTCCGCAGGACCGATGATGCCATCAATGGTACGGGACGGGCGCACGCTTGCGCTCACCTCAAGGCCAATGCGCAAGCCGCCAAGCGGGTCGCCACCGTGAGGGGGTATCTGGGCGACATCCATCGCACCAACCAATACGGCATCAGCCAGCTTTGCGGCGTCGAGCGATTCATCAGGAAGGGAATGGCCGACTTCCAAAAACGTGTCGTAACCCGCTGGTCGAACATCATAGTCAAAGCTCGGACCACCCTGCTCCGACAGGAAATCCAGCACCCGGCGACCACACTCGGTCACTTCCGTGCCGATCCCGTCACCCGGCAATAAGCAAATCGTATAACTGGATGCCATGTCCGTCAGTCCTTGCCTTCGTAAACCTCAAGCACACGGATGGCGTCATCCTTGCCCCAGCCCGCTGCCTCGGCGCGCTGAAACATTGCTCGGGCAGCCGGCACCACCTGCAACTCAATGTCGTTGTCTTTCGCCAGGTCGATGGCGATCCCCATATCCTTGACGAAAATTTCGACCGCACCGCGGGCCGTGAAATCACGATTGAAAACCGGGTCCAGACTCATATCCAGCATCGCACCGCGCACCGATCCTTTTGGCAGGCAGTGACGCATCACCTCCGGTGAAAGTCCGGCGCGCTCCCCCGTGAGCAGCATTTCGGCAATCAGCGCCGTGCTCGCATTAACGTACATATTGGTGACCACCTTCATCACTCCGCCCGAACCGGACGGGCCTGTATGGGTGGCATCGGCTGATATCGGCGCGATGATCGGTTGCACGCGCGCAAAGGCATCGTCACTGCCGCCCACCATGAAAGTGATCGTGCGGGCATCAACCTGTGGGGTAGAACCGGAAATCGGTGCATCGAGCATGTCGATTCCGGAACCGGCCAGTTTGATCGCCAGATCCTTGCTGTAGGACGGGGGCATGGTGCTCATCTCCACGTGGATCAAACCGGCTTTACCCGCCTTGTCGATACCATCCGGACCGAACAGGTTTTGCTCAATATGTTCCGGCTTGAGCAGGATTGAGAAGGTTATATCGCTGTTTTCAGCAACTTCACGTGCATGAGCCAAAGGCGTTCCACCTGCGGCTGCAAGCATCTGCATGCGTGCGGGATCGATGTCATAGCCACAAACAGCATGCCCATCAGCCATCATCTGCTGCGCCAGGCCCAGACCCATCTTGCCCAAGCCGATCATCCCCAGATTCTCACCCATCACACCCATCCCCAATTTAATTGTTTGTTGGGAATGTGGTGCCGCGTGGACGCGCCGGAGTCAATTGGCAGCTAAGCCAGCCCTTCCTTGGCAATCAAGGCATCCGCCGTCGGCAATTTCCCCCGATAGGCGATATAGGCGTCCTCTGGGTCCATGGACCCACCGGAGGAATAGATATGACGGTAGAGCTTTTCAGCCGTGGTCGGGTCAAATGGATCACCCGTTTCCTCAAAAGCGCGATAGGCATCTGAATCGAGCACGCCGGACCACATATAGGAGTAGTAACCCGCCGAATATCCATCACCCGAAAACACATGGGCAAAGTGCAGCGTCGCATGGCGCATCACGATCTCATCGGGCATACCGATTTCCGAAAGCACGTCAGCCTCAAACGCGACCGGGTCCACATCTACAGCCTGTTCAGGGCTCAGCGCGTGAAAGGCCATATCAACCAACGCCGATGATGTGAATTCGACATTCGCAAAACCCTTGTTGAACTTGCCCGCGGCCTGGAGCTTTTCAAGCAGAGCTTCGGGGATCGGTTCTCCGGTCTGATGATGGACCGCATATTCCTGCAGCACCTCGGGGACCGTCAGCCAGTGCTCGAACAACTGCGAGGGCAACTCCACAAAGTCCCGGCTGACCGAAGTTCCGGAAATCGACGGATAAGTCACATTGGAAAGCATGCCGTGCAAGGCGTGTCCGAATTCATGAAACAATGTCCGTGCATCGTCCATGGTGATGAGAACCGGTTCGCCGGATGCAGCTTTGGCAAAGTTCATCACATTCAACACGAAGGGAATCTGTTCCTCATCGCCATTCTCACCAGCGATACGGTGCTGATCCTGAAACGAGCTCATCCACGCGCCCGAGCGCTTCGAAGAGCGCGCGAAATAGTCACCGAGGAAGACAGCGATCCGCTTGCCGTCCGCGTTCAGAACCTCAAACACCCGCGCATCGGGATGATAGACCTGCGCATCTTCATGTCGGCGAATGGTAATACCGAAGAGATTTTCTGCGGTCGCAAATGCCGCCTCGATCATCTTCTCAAGCTGGAGATAAGGCTTGATCTCGGCTTCGTTGAGATCATAGCGGGCGGCGCGGACCTTCTCGGAGTAGTAGCGCCAGTCCCAGGGTGCGACCGCGTG
>JABJAG010000278.1 GCA_018666195.1 Alphaproteobacteria bacterium | reverse complement strand
GCCTTGATCGAGTTCACGTTCCAGGTGGCAATTTTCATGATCATTCAACACGGCAGGAAGGAGGGAAGCCGTAATCTAGAGGGCCGCTGCTGGTTTGCGAAGTGCTGCCTGTGGGCGATCCGAAAGTTACCGGCCACGCAAAAACTCAGTTAGAAAAGACACGAGTTCAGTGTCCTGGCCAACGAAACCGTGTGGTGAACGACCATTGCAGGCAGCGAGCCCCGTGTTTTTGGAACCTGGGCCGCCATCAACAAAGATCATTTCACCTTTCGTGCCTGCTGCCTTCTCAACAATTTTTGGGGCGAGATTTGGTGGGGTGCGAACGCACTTGTCTTCGCGATGTGCGACAACGAGCAGTGGAAGGTTGATCTGTTCGACCGGCAGATTGAATACAGTCTGTGCAACCCACTTTTTGTGGGCGTTTTCTCGCCCCAGTGTGACAGGAGAGAGTATTGCGATGCCATCGGGAGAGTTGGGGGGCTTTGTCAACGTGGCGGCGTTTACAGCGGAAATGCTGCCACGGCTATGCCCGACAGCGTAGATGGGAAGAGAGACGCGCGATCGAATATCCGAGATGATGGTGGTGATGTCTTCTGCGTGTTCGATTGAACCACGAAAGGCACCAAGTCCATCCTTTCCCTGATAATCGGACGGTGCATCAACAAGCACGGTCGCAAACCCAGCTTGTTGCAAGCGTCCGTGATTCCGAATGAGAGCATTCCCACTGAGCTTATTGGCGCATCCCCGATCATCGAGATTCAGAAAGCCATTACCGCCGGAAAACATGAGAACAACCGCTTGAGGTTGAATATTGGTTGATACCCCATATGCGTATTTAAGGCTGTGGTCACCGCGCGTT
The DNA here is from genome assembly GCA_018666195.1 of Alphaproteobacteria bacterium. Taxonomy (GTDB): domain Bacteria; phylum Pseudomonadota; class Alphaproteobacteria; order UBA6615; family UBA6615; genus JABJAG01. Next base: position 9,599 of record JABJAG010000278.1, on the reverse strand, counting down.
TTGAGTTCGAAAACGCTCCCGCAGGGAACATCTGCCCCCGCCGGGTCTGAATGCAGGGCGATTTTTCCGGAAAACGTGGCGAGCACCAAAATAAGGACTGTGATGGTTGGTATCTTCATGTGTTCCTCGCCGTAATCTTGACCTGCGTACACACGACTGTCACTAGTAACTTCATATTTTATAGTGAGTGAATATGAGCCGCGCCGATCTTGCCAAGCATTCCTGTACTGTCGCCCGTGCCATTGAGTTGTTTGGCGATGTCTGGATGCTGATGATTGTGCGGGAAACCTTTCTGGGCAACCGCCGTTTTGATGATCTGCAGCGCCAGACCGGCGCGTCACCCCATTCTCTGAGCCAACGTCTCAAGCGCCTCGAAAGCATCGGCGTCCTGCGCCGTGAAACTTATAGCGAACACCCGCCACGTCATGAATATCGATTGACCACCATGGGGCGCGACCTTTGGCCCGTGATTGTGTCCATGAAGGCCTGGGGTGACAAATGGCTGGGTGAGGGCACGCCATCGATCGATATCCGCCACAAAGCCTGCGGCAATGTCATCCTTCCGCAGATGACTTGCCCCGAATGTCACGAACCCATGGAAGCCCATGACGCTCAGGCACGCCTTTCCAGGGAATTCGAACACGAACGCAATGCCATCAGGAGCCAAGCATGAAAACCCGTATTACCGAGATGCTGAACATTGAACATCCGATTATCCAGGGTGGCATGCACTATGTGGGATTCGCTGAACTGGCTGCTGCAGTCTCCAATGCAGGTGGGCTGGGCATTATTACAGGTCTGACGCAGAAGACCGCACCGGATTTGGCCAACGAGATCGCAAGATGTCACGACATGACCGACAAACCTTTTGGCGTGAACCTGACCTTTCTGCCAAGTGTCGCGGCTCCGGACTATCCTAGCTACGTGAAGGCGATCATTGATGGCGGAGTTAAAGTGGTGGAAACGGCCGGGCGAAACCCGGTACAGGTTCTGCCCTATCTCAAGGAGGCGGGCATCACCGTCGTGCACAAATGCACCTCCGTGCGTCATTCCCTGAAAGCTCAGGAGATCGGATGTGACGCGGTTTCCGTGGATGGGTTTGAGTGCGGCGGCCACCCCGGCGAAGATGACATTCCGAACATGATCCTCCTGCCACGTGCAGCCGATGAATTGGAGATTCCGTTTGTGGCCTCGGGCGGGATGGCAGATGGACGTTCACTGGTGGCCGCGCTTGCCATGGGAGCTGAGGGTATGAATATGGGCACCCGTTTCATGGTGACTCAGGAGGCCCCCATCCATGAGCGCGTGAAGCAGGCCATTGTGGCAGCAACCGAGCTCGACACGCGCTTGGTCATGCGCCCGCTGCGCAACACGGAACGTGTGCTGACCAACACGGCAGTTGAACGGCTTCTGGAAAAGGAAAAGGAACTCGGGGCCAATATCGAGTTCGAGGACATCATGGAGGAGGTGGCCGGGGTTTACCCGAAGGTCATGCTCGATGGTGATATGAACGCCGGAGCCTGGTCGTGCGGCATGGTCGCGGGCCTGATCAATGATATTCCGACCTGTCAGGAATTGATCGATCGCATTATGAGCGAAGCCGACGGGCTGATTCGTCAGCGACTGGAGGGAATGCGGACAGCCTAGGGGGAACGCCAGTCCTAGTAGACGGAGAAGGACGATCCGCAGCCACACGAAGAGGTGGCGTTCGGGTTTTCCAGAGTGAAGTGGGTTCCGCCGAGTGACTCAACAAAGTTGAGCACGGCACCGTCGATGAATTCGAGGGAGGCGGTGTCGACAACAACCTTCACGCCGTCGGTCTCGAAGGTACGGTCGTCATCCGTGGCTTTGTCATCGAAATCAAAGGAATAAGTAAAGCCAGAACAACCACCGCCGTTGACGGTGATCCGGAGCATTTGCGTGTCGCTGCCTTCAGCTTCGATCAGTTGCGTGAGTTGCTTGACGGCACTCTCGCTCAGGCCAACGCCGGATGGCGTGGCGGAGTCGTTCGTGTTGGTCGTTGATTCGCTCATGTCGGGATAATACCTCAATTCGCTCAGGTATTTAGTCATAACCTGCGAATTGTCAAATTTACGTTGCAATCGGGGCGGGCACACGTACTTTGCCGCAAATGCCCTCTACGCCTGCAGAACTCAAGCTGACACCCGCCGGACCTGACCATTATGGGTCGGGACTGGCACCCTATGCATGCGATCCACTGGCGACCCGAGGCCGGTTCCATGCTGAGCAGGAAAGTGGGTATCGCAGTTGTTATCAACGCGACCGAGACCGGATTATCCACTCCAGCGCGTTTCGTCGGCTCAAACATAAGACCCAGGTATTTGTGTATCACGAGGGCGATTACTATCGGACACGGTTGACCCATTCGCTAGAGGTCGCACAAATTGCGCGCACAGTGGCACGTTCGCTGGGTTTAAACGAGGATTTGGCTGAAGCGCTCGCACTGGCCCATGATTTTGGACACACGCCATTCGGGCATGCGGGCGAAGATGCGTTGGACGCGGCGATGGCTCCGTTCGGTGGCTTTGACCACAATGCACAGACTTTGCGGATCCTCACCAAACTGGAAGAGCGTTACCCGACCTTCGATGGCCTGAACCTGACCTGGGAAACCCTCGAAGGGGTCGTAAAACACAATGGACCACTCACTGGCCACTACGCCGTTAGTGAGCGTGCTCTGCCCGCTGCGACTCTCGAATATGTGGCCGACCACGATCTGGAACTCCACACCTTTGCCTCGGCAGAAGCGCAGGTGGCTGCGATTTCCGATGATATTGCCTATAACAGCCACGATATTGACGACGGCCTGCGCGCCGGATTGTTTGATCTTGAAAATCTCAAGGAATTACCGCTTGTCGGACCGGCATTCGCATCGGTTGAGGACGAATACGGCCAGATCGATCGGTTGCGCCTGATTCACGTGGGGATCAGCCAGCTTATTGGATCGATGGTCGCTGATGTGCTCGCTGTGTCCCGTCACAATCTGGCGGAAAGCGCCGTGGGATCTCCTGATGAGGTGCGTGCTCTCGATCATGCGGTTGTGACCTTTTCGGACGAAATCGCCGAAGCGGATCGGGCAGTGAAAAGTTTTCTCTACGAAAATATGTACCGTCATCACATCGTGAATCGCATGACCTCCAAGGCCCGACGGGTGGTGAGCGAGATGTTTGATTTGCTGTTTCAGGAGCCTGAGCTTCTGCCGACAGCCTGGCGTGCCCGTGCGCAGGAAAAAGACGAACACGGCAGGGCACGTGTTATTGCCGACTACATTGCCGGCATGACCGACCGCTATGCCCTCGAGTTGCATCGAAAGCTATTTGATCCGGACGTTGTTTAATGAATGTTTTCAGTGCCTTCAAAGCCAGTATCGAGAAAGAAATTGAATCTCTGGTCTCCAGTGGAGAATTGCCAGAGGGAACAGATGCAAGCCGCATTTCTGTGGAATTACCGCGTGATCCCGAGCATGGGGACCTTTCGACCAATGCGGCCATGGTCCTTGCCAAACCCGCCGGACTGAAGCCGCGTGATCTTGCGGAAACCATCGCCGCACGGCTCATGTCGATTGAATCGGTTAAAAGTGCTGAAGTCGCTGGTCCTGGATTTATCAATCTGCGGCTGGCAGATGATTTCTGGTACCGGCAACTGGTGACCATCCTTGAATCAGGCACTGAGTATGGGCAGGGGAACCTGGGCAAGGATCGCGCGGTCAACGTTGAGTATGTTTCTGCCAATCCCACTGGCCCGCTGCATGTGGGGCATGCCCGTGGTTCTGTGGTGGGTGATGTGCTGGCGTCGCTGCTTGCAAAGGCTGGATTTGCAGTTACTCGGGAGTATTACATCAACGATGCCGGCGGACAGGTCGATGTGCTCGCGCGTTCAGCCTTTCTGCGGTATCGCGAAGCTCTGGGTGAGGATATTGGAGACATTCCTGAAGGCTTGTACCCCGGGGACTATCTAAAGCCTGTTGGCCAGGCGCTCATGGCACAACACGGCGACAAGTGGCGCAATTCCGAAGAATCCGAATGGCTGCCTGACGTTCGGGAGTTTTCTGTCACTGCGATGCTTGATCTCATTAGGGATGACTTGGGTGCGCTCGGTATTCAACATGATTTGTTCTCTTCGGAGCGAGCGTTGGTTGAAGGCGGGGCCGTGGACAAGGTGATGGAAACTCTGGAAGCCGATGACTTGCTCTATGTCGGTACACTGGAGCCGCCGAAAGGCAAATTGCCTGATGACTGGGAAGAACGGCCCCAGACATTGTTCAAAGCGTCGGAATACGGAGACGATACGGATCGTCCAGTAAGGAAATCTGACGGCTCATGGACCTACTTTGCCAGTGACCTTGCCTATCATCAGGATAAGTACCGCCGCGGCTTCCCGACTATGATTGATGTGTGGGGTGCCGACCATGGTGGCTATGTCAAACGTGTTGCAGCCGGGATCAAGGCACTGACTGGGGATAAAGGCGCGCTAGATGTGAAGCTGTGTCAGATGGTGCGTCTGCTCGAAAATGGCGAACCGGCCAAAATGTCGAAGCGTTCGGGCACATTTGTCACCCTGCGTGATCTGGTCGATGCGGTGGGCAAAGATGTGGTTCGCTTTATCATGCTGACCCGCAAGAACGATGCGCCATTGGACTTCGATCTTGTCAAGGTGCGCGAACAAAGCCGGGACAACCCGGTGTTCTATGTGCAGTACGCGCATGCGCGCTGTCATTCGGTTGCCAAAATGGCTCAGGAGGAGTTTCCGGGCGCGGATTTCTCAGTTACCGGGCTTGTGGGAGCAGATCTGTCTCGGTTGACCGACTCGGACGAGCTTGCGTTGATCAGAGTGCTCGCGGCATGGCCTCGAATGATTGAAGGGGCGGCAGAAGCACACGAACCGCATCGGTTGGCGTTCTATCTGTACGATCTAGCTGCATCGTTCCACGGGTTGTGGAGCAAGGCCCGGGAAGAGCCTGGATTGCGGTTTGTCATCGCAGAAGATCAAGAATTGACGCGGGGACGTATGGCGTTGGTGCGCGCGGTACAAACAGTGATTGCCTCCGGGCTCGGGGTCATGGGGGTAACCCCGGTCGATGAGTTGCGGGAGTGAGGCACAGACATGAGCGACCAGGAAATTATCGGCCCTGACGACGATTTTGATGATCCGTTTGCGGATGAGCCGTTTGACGAGCCCCGACAGGGTATGAGCGGACGAGCAAAGCTGTTTGCTGGTGGCGCTGCTGTGATTGGCTTGGTATCGCTGGCCTTTGTGGGGTGGTTCGCCTTTCAGCAGGGCATACGATCTGGCGCAGAAGAGGCTGCCCCGGTTGTGCGTGCTGCTCCGGAACCGATTAAGCGCAAGCCTGCTGATCCGGGTGGTCTGAATGTGCCCCATCAGGACAAGCTCGTGTTCAACCGCTTGGCACCGGGGCAGGTGAATGAGCCTGTTGAGCGTTTGCTGCCGCCGCCCGAGGAACCCGCTGAACGTCCCGTTGCGCCGGAAGTTCCCATAGAACTGCCCCCTGTTGTCGAAGTTGTACCCGAAAGGCCTGAACCCCAGACACCTGCGGATGTGGTCGTTGAGGCACCTCCGCCACCTCCACCACCTCCAGCCGCTGATCTGGCTCCGAGGCCGCCGCCAGCGCCTCCCAAGCCCTTAATTGCCAAGGCGCCTCCGGCTCTGCCAGCACCTCCTGTAGTCGAAACCAAACCCGCTGTTCAGGCGGCTCCAAAACCGACCGCTGTTCCAGTTGGTGGTGACTGGAAAATTCAGCTGGCTTCTGTGTCGAGCAAAGCTGCTGCGGAACGTGAATGGAAACGTATGCAATCCGGTAACACTGATGTTCTGGGAAAACTGTCTTTGAACGTCCAGACGATTAAGCTTGATCGCGGCACGTTTTACAGGATTCAAGCTGGTCCGCTGGCTGATAGGGCTGCGGCCAGCAGCTTGTGTGGCAAGCTCAAGACGCGCAAACAGGACTGCCTGATCGTCGCCCCCTGATATGTTTAACTTTTTTTCATGTGACACACCGTGACGGTCCCGCTCGCGGCCATCTTTGCTGTTTCGGGAACCGAATTGACAGCTGACGAGCGCGCATTCCTGCGTGATGCCAATCCGCTTGGGTTCATCCTTTTCGGGCGCAATTGTGAGGAACCAGAAACTATCCGAAAGTTGACTGGTGAACTGCGGGATTGCGTCGGTCGCAGCGACGCACCGATTTTGATCGATCAGGAAGGGGGCACGGTCATGCGCCTGCGTCCGCCGATCTGGTCAGATGCGCCTGCCGCCAGAACTTTGGGTACATTGTTCATGCGTGAACCCGACCGCGCCATGCGCGCTGCCTATGCAGTTGGCTGTCTATTTGGGGCGGAGTTGCGTGATCTCGGCATCGATGTTGATTGCGCGCCCGTCGCTGACCTTGGTTTGCCGCAGACCACTGGCGCGATCGGCACCAGAGCCTACTCCGATAAACTCGAAGTCATCGTCTCACTGGCGCGTCAAATGGCGCGGGGATTGATACACGAAGGCTGTTTGCCGGTGATGAAGCACATGCCCGGACATGGCCGAGGGCAGGTGGACAGTCATCGGGTTTTGCCTCGTGTAGATGCTGGCCTGGAAACCTTGCGGGAAAGCGATTTTGCTACTTTTCGTGCATTGCGTGACCTTCCGCTGGGAATGAGTGCGCATATTGTATTCAAGGCGATCGACCCGGATGCACCGGCGACGATCTCACGAAAAGTCATCGAAGAAGTCGTCCGCGGCGATATCGGGTTCGACGGGTTTCTTTTCAGCGACGATATTGCGATGTCTGCCTTGCGGGGCAATCCTGCTGAACGCACCCGCAATGTCCTGCGTGCAGGGTGCGATGCAGTTTTGCATTGTACCGGTGATCTGTCGGAGATGATGGACGTGGCTTCGGCCGCTATGCCTTTATCTGACAAGGCGCAGGCGCGATGGGCCAAAGCGCTCACCATGCGTCCGATCCCTTCGGGGCTTGCAGTCGAAGATTATGCGGACCAACTCGCGCAAAACCTGAAAGGTTGAGGCAACAAATTGGACTTTGAAGGATTTCTCTATCTCGCCTCGATCTGGGTGCTGCCGGTTATTCTGGCCATCACAATGCATGAGGCTGCTCATGGTTGGGTAGCCTGGAAGCTTGGAGACGACACAGCGAAGCTGCTGGGGCGAGTGACATTCAATCCTCTCGTACATATCGATCGTTTCGGAACCGTCATCCTGCCGGCAATTCTGATTATGGCCGGCGGTATTCTGTTTGGCTGGGCAAAGCCGGTTCCCGTCAATTTTGCCCGACTCGGACATCCCAGACGGGACATGGTTCTGGTTGCAGTAGCCGGTCCGGCGATCAATATAGGCCTTGCGATTGCCTCTGCAATTGCGTTGCATCTGATCCAGTTTCTGCCAGAAGATGGTCGGGAATGGGTGCTCCGAAACCTTATTAATTCAATCAATATCAATCTGTTACTGGCTGTTTTTAATATGATTCCTCTGCCGCCGCTTGATGGGGGCCGTGTGGCTGTGGGAATGCTGCCTTATAGGTTTGCGGTTCAACTCGCCAAGCTTGAACGTTTCGGTTTGTTTATTCTGATCGGACTGATCTTTATCTTGCCATTTGCAGGGCGCGAGTTGGGGTATGACCTCAATATATTCCGCTGGATCGTAGGTGTTCCAATGGAATTCCTGCGTGGAATTCTGCTCAACGCCGTAGGACTGATATGAGCGAGACGACCGAGAATTTTGAACCCGCAGTTCCAGACCACCAAATGGGCGAAGATGCTGGTTCGGATATGGGCGAGCTCGTCGTCAATCTGGAGGGCTTTGAAGGTCCAATTGATCTTCTGTTGACGTTGGCACGCGACCAGAAGGTCGACCTGACCAGAATCTCGGTCCTTGCGCTTGCTGAGCAGTATCTCGAATTCATTCACCGGGCAAAGAAGCTCCGTCTGGAAATCGCTGCAGATTACCTGGTGATGGCGGCTTGGCTCGCCTATCTGAAATCCCGTCTCTTGTTGCCGGTCGAGGAAACTGATGGCGAGGAACCGACAGCCGCAGAAATGGCGAACGCCCTGCAGTTTCAGCTGCAACGCCTTGAAGGGATGCGGAAAGCCGCGGAAACTCTCTTCGCGCGGCCGTTGCTGGGCCGGGATGTGTTCCCGCGTGGTGCGCCAGAGGGCATCCGCGTAATCACCAATTCTGTTTACGAAGCTTCGCTCTTTGAGATGCTTGAGGCCTATGGCTCGATCCAGCGTCGTGGCAAGGTGGAAACGCTGACCATTGAGCAATTCGAACTTTTCTCGGTGGATGACGCACTCAACCGACTACGCAAGGTGCTTGGTGGGTCGCCAGACTGGGCGACACTGGCGAGTTTCCTGCCTGAAGACCTGTTGGAGGGTCTGCCGACACGTGCTGCGATTGCAGCAACATTCGTGGCCAGTCTGGAACTGGTTCGTGATGGTCATGCCGAAATTCGACAGGACCAGAAATTTGGCCCGATTTACTTTCGCGGGCGCAATGAAGATGCGCCGCAATCAACCGACCAGACAGGGGGCGTGAGCCTTGACGATTAATCCGGAACTGGAACTCGACGAGCGGACAGATCTGTTGCGGTTGGCAGAAGCTGTCTTGTTTGCAGCCGCAGAGCCTCTCGATGTTGCTTCGATCGCTGCGCAACTCCCCGAGGGCGCTGACGTGGCGGCTGTTATCGAAGATCTGCGCAAGCTTTACACGGGGCGGGGCGTCAATGTCGTCAATATTGGCGGCAAGTGGACTTTGCGCACCGCACCTGACCTTGCGGACCGCCTCAAGATTGAACGCACGGCGCAACGTCGTCTGTCCAAAGCTGCACATGAGACACTGGCTGTGGTGGCTTATCATCAGCCGGTGACGCGTGCCGAGATCGAGGAAATTCGCGGTGTTAGTCTGAGCAAGGGCACGATGGATGTGCTGCTGGAAGTGGACTGGATCCGCCCGGGGCGCCGGCGCAATTCTCCCGGACGCCCGCTCACATGGGGCACAACTGAAGGGTTTCTGTCACATTTCGGGATTGAGAGTCTGAAAGACCTGCCGGGTATTCAGGAACTCAAGGCGGCGGGTCTGATAGACCAGCGGCCAGCGGTCAATATTTACGCGGCGTCGGCTGACCGGGATGAACTCCCATTGGAATCGATCACCGGTGAAGACGAGCGTGGTCCTGAAATGGCCGAACCGCTTGAGGTTGATGAAATCGATGAGGTCGGCGAAGCCGAAGCGCTGGAAGACGGGACCGGCACCTGAAGCCGCCGTTTCGGTTGTAGTTAATAATCGTTTTCAATAGGTTCCACAGCGCTTGTGCGCATGACGTCGCGCATCGACGGAAACCATGGCTGACGCAGTGAACGACCTTGCAATTGAACATGTGACCCATCGGTATGACTCGGTGCTCGCCGTCGATGACGCCGGGCTGGCTGTCGGTGCCGGTGAAGTGGTGTGCCTGGTGGGACCGTCAGGGTGTGGAAAAACCACATTGTTGCGGGTCGCTGCGGGCCTGGAGCCGTTGCAACAGGGGCGGGTGACGATCGGCGGTGAAGTGATGGCCG
>JABJAG010000277.1 GCA_018666195.1 Alphaproteobacteria bacterium | reverse complement strand
GTAAAATTTGTCGGGCATGTGGAAACCGAGGAACTGGATCACCTGTACCGGGAATGTCAGTTGTTCGTTTTTCCATCAGCGGTAGAAACTTTTGGCAACCCGTTGCTGGAAGCGATGGCGCGTGGGGTGCCTATCGCATCCTCCAACGCCGCTGCGATGCCGGAGGTTATCGGTGATGCTGGATTGACGTTCGATCCCGAGAATGCCCGAGAGATAGCCTCACGGATTGCGACATTGCTGGTTGATCCGAAAATGCGAGTTAAACTGGGAGAAAAAGCGGCAAAACGCGCCCAGTCCTTCACTTGGGAAGAAACGGCGCGACGGACGCTTGTTGTTTTGAGGGCGGCCGCAGGTCGTTAGGCAAACCAACTCGGATGGTCTTCAGGCTCGAAACCGGACCGTCAGTCGCGTGTGGATAGCGGACCACTGATCAAGGTTTGCGCTGGTCAATTAGCCGATACAGACGTATTTAATCGAGAGCCCCCACGATGAGGTGTTTTTTTTCTTCAGTTCATTATTATTGCGGCTGTCAACGTATTCCGGGAGAACCCGGCCCATCCGCGCATTCAACAGGACACGTCTAATGAAATTTCGTACTCTTCTCACCGCCGCTGCGGTGATGGCATTACCATTCGTGCCGGCGAAGCAGGCAAATGCCGCCGACAAATTCGTCTTTACCGCCATTCCCGATCAGGACGAAAGTCAGCTACGTAAGCGCTTCGACAAGGTGGCGAAATACCTTTCAATAACACTCTCAACAAAAGTTGAATATGTTCCTGTTAAATCCTACTCAGCGGCGGTTACGGCCTTCCGCAACAATCAGGTCCAGTTGGCGTGGTTTGGTGGTTTGTCGGGGGTCCGGGCAAGGGGACTTGTGAAGGGATCAAAGGCAATTGCGCAGGGTAAGGCTGATCCGAATTTCGAGACCTATTTTATCGCGAACGCCAGTACCGGACTTACCCTGTCGAAGGAATTTCCGAAAGAGATCGCTGGTAAAACATTCACGTTCGGTTCCAAGGGCTCGACTTCCGGGCGCCTGATGCCCGAATTTCATATCCGAAAGGCTTTCGGAAAAGTGCCTCAGCAGGTTTTCAGCCGTGTCGGTTTCAGTGGAAACCACTCGAGGACGGTAGCGTTGGTTCAGTCCGGCGCTTACGAAGTAGGGGCGACAAACTTCAAGGTGTGGAAAAAGGGACTCAAGAACGGCACGATTGATCCCAAAAAGGTCCGTGTTATCTGGAAAACCCCGGGTTACCCGGACTATAACTGGTCCATTCGGGGCGATGTCGACAAAGCCTTCGGTCCAGGTTTTGCTCAGAAAGTTCAATCTGCATTGATATCGATGAACGACCCCGACTTGTTGAGTTCGTTTCCGAGAGCTTCCTTCATTCCGGCTCAGAATTCTGACTATGCGCCGATTAAGGATACGGCGAAGAAGCTCGGCCTGATCGACTGATGGCCCTGCTTCAGCTCAAAGATGAATCTGCGGGCTATAACGGCAAAGAGATTCTCCGCGGGCTCAATGTGACAATCGACCCCGGCGAGCGCATAGCGCTCGTCGGCGAGAGCGGAGCGGGGAAATCCACCCTGCTCCGCCTTTTCTATGAGCGGCTAGGTGCGAAAGCTGCCCTGATGCCGCAGGATTCGGCGCTGGTGCAGGCGCTGACAGTCTTTCACAATGTGTACATGGGCCGGCTGCATCAGCGGTCGGTATGGCGAAATCTCCGAAATCTCGTGCTGCCCGCACGCGCTGATGTTGAAGAAGTCCGCAAGGTTCTGGTCCCGTTGCGGCTGGAAGAGAAAATCTTTTCCGGCGTGGGCGAGCTGTCGGGCGGCCAATATCAGCGCACCGCGTTGGCGCGGGCCCTGTTCCACACCGGGGATGTGATCGTTGCCGACGAGCCGGTTTCGTCTGTCGATGAACATCAGGCGCGTGAAATTCTCGAAACCATGAATGCGCAAAAACAGACCGTTATTCTCGCGATGCACGACCGTGCGCTGGCGATTGAGTTTGCCGACCGGTTGATCGGCGTCAAGGATGGTCAGATCGTGATGGATCAGGAATCTGCCGGAATGACGCCCGGCGATCTCGACAATCTGTATCTGAACGGCGTGGAATGATCGCGCGCCGCGAACCGTCTCCGCTTGCGCGAACGACCACGGGGTTTCTGTTCGTCGCGATCGTCTGCTGGATATTTGCAGATATTGCAATCTCGACGTCCGATCCGTGGCGGGAATTCGGGCTGCTGCTCAAAGGAATCGTTACACCAGATTTCTATGCAACCAACAGTTTGGGCCTGGCACTTGCCTATACGCTTGCGTTCGCGCTGCTTGGCGTCGCACTGGCCAACATCTTTGGGTTCGGCCTCGCGCTTATATTTCATAGCCGGATTGTTCGGGTCGGCTGTGCATTTATTCGCTCGATCCATGAATTATTCTGGGCACTGATCTTTCTGCAGATGTTTGGGTTGTCGCCGCTGACCGGTGTGCTGGCGATCGCCATCCCCTATGCCGGGATTATTGCCAAGGTCTATGCGGAAATTCTTGAAGAAGCCGATCAGCGACCGTTGAGTGCGGTGCCGGTTGGCGCGGGCAGGGCATCGACCTTTTTGTTTGTGCGTCTGCCGGATGCCTGGGCCCATTTTCGGAATTATTCGATGTACCGGCTTGAATGCGGTCTTCGGTCTTCGGCGGTACTGGGTTTTATCGGGCTTCCGACGCTTGGGTTTCATCTCGAAACGGCATTCAAGGAGGGGTATTACTCTGAAGTCTCCGCGTTGCTGATCATGTTCTATCTGGTGATCGCGACGATGCGGATCTGGATGAAGAAACCACTTCTGCCCGTCTATCTGATCGGTGCCGTGATAGTTTTGCCCTGGGGTGTTGCATTTTCACTGTCGAATATCATTCGGTTCCTGACCGAAGATATAATCCCCTATCCACTCCGCGCCGGTGGGGAAAACATGATGAGCGCTTTCGGGGACTGGCTTTCGCTGCTGCTGCTCGACCAGGCATTGCCGGGTACGGTCGCCACCATCCAGCTCACCATGATCGCCCTGGTGGCGACCGGATTCCTTACCCTGGTGTGCTTCCCGCTGATTTCACCTCTGTTACTGGGCCGTGCGGCGCGCACTGGTGGACACACGTTTCTGGTGATTGTGCGCTCGACCCCGGAATATATCCTCGCATTTGTCCTCCTCAATCTGTGGGGACCCTCAATGTTGCCGGCGATTGTTGCCCTCAGTCTGCATAACGCGGCGATTATCGGCCATCTTATTGGGCGTTACACTGAAACCATTCGGCTGCGGATCGATGCCGCAAAGGGCGCCAACCGGTATTTTTACGAGGTGCTTCCCCGCGTTTACCGGCCGATGCTGGCATTACTGTTTTACCGGTGGGAGGTAATCCTGCGCGAAACGGCTATTCTTGGTATTCTCGGCATCGCTACACTGGGATTCTATGTAGACAGCGCGTTTGCTGATTTACGGTTCGATCGGGCGCTGCTGCTGATCCTGGTCACAGCGATGCTCAATATTTGTGTCGATAGTATCTCCCGGTCTATCCGGTCCCGTTTGCGCCTTCAGACCACACTGG
>JABJAG010000276.1 GCA_018666195.1 Alphaproteobacteria bacterium | reverse complement strand
GCGCTGCTGCTCCTCGACTTCGTAATTTCACTCGGGTTACGCGGACACCTGCCCGGTCGGCGCGGTGTGGCAACGGCCGCCATGGCGGCGAGTCTGCTGGCAGCAGGATCGCTACTCATCCCTGATACCGCAGAGGCACAATCAAGCGATCAGTTTGCTATTCAATCCACCGGGAAAACCCACCTGGCCTATGTGCTGACCGGCGACAGCAAGCTCGATGAGACCAGCCGTGCCGGATTGTTCGGGCTCGGACAGATATTGTCCCGCCGTACATCTGTCGAACCGGGGACGCCGGTCGGCCTCAACATTGAACGCGATGAACTGGCGTTCTTCCCGCTGATTTACTGGCCGATGACAGATGCGCAAACCACGCTGAGCGATACGGCGAGAGCGCGCATCAATCAATTTCTCCGCAACGGCGGCACGATTGTGTTCGACACACGCGATCAGAGCCTGTCCGGCATCGGCGGCGTTGGCCCCGGAACGCGCGCGTTGCGTGGCCTCGTTGAAGGTCTCGATGTACCTGCACTGATCGAAATTCCGCAGGACCATGTTCTGACCAAGGCCTTCTATCTGCTGCACGAGTTCCCCGGTCGCTCCGAAGGCGGCAGGGTTTGGGTTCAACAGGCCGATGAACGGGTCAATGACGGCGTCTCATCCGTGATCATCGGATCAAATGATTACGCCGCAGCCTGGGCCATCGATGTGAGCGGGCGCCCCTTGTTTCCGATCGTAACCGGCGGCCCGCGCCAGCGCGAACTGGCATTCCGGTTCGGTGTGAACCTCGTCATGTATGCTCTGACCGGTAACTACAAAGCCGATCAGGTCCATGTCGACGAAATACTCGAACGGTTGGGACAATAGGCACGGTGATGGGCAACTTTCTGATCACCTGGGACCCTTTACTCCCACTTCTTGTTCTCGCCGGAATGGCCGCGCTTGGCATTCTGGTTCTGGGCATGGGGCTGCTTGCGCCACGCCCCGGCCGCCCCGCGCCGGGTCTGGCCTTACGCGCGCTTGCAGTTACCGGCATTCTGGGCACGCTGGCCAATCCGTCACTGGTGCTGGAGGATCGAGAGGCCCTGTCCGATATTGGTCTGATCATCGTCGACCGCTCGCCGAGCCAATCCATCGGTGAGCGCACAGCACAGACAGAGCGCGCGCTATCCGAAGTGCGCGCCTGGGCTGACACCCAATCCAATCTGGAATTGCGCGTGATCGATGCCCCGCGGGTCAGCAGTGATACAGATCAGCCCAGCGCGGGGTTACGCGACGGCTCCCATCTGTTCACCGCGCTGGAACACGCACTGGCTGATGTCCCTCGCGAACGTTTTTCTGGTGCGATGCTGATCACCGACGGACGCATCCATGATGTTCCCGAGGATGCGGCCAAACTGAACATGACCGCCCCGATCCACGCCCTCGTCACCGGCGCGCGCGATGTGGGCGACCGACGTCTGACGATCGTCCAAAGCCCGGGATTCGGAATTGTGGGTGACGAAGTTCGCCTGACCCTGCGCATCGACGAACCGCGCGCGACACAGGCACGACAGGCGCAGATCACGATCCGCAGGGACGGCGAAATCCGCGGCCGCACCACGCTTGTTCCCGTCGGAGTCGATCATTCCATCGATATGATTGTGGATCGTGGTGGCCCCAGCGTCTTCGAGATCACAGTTGGAGAAGGCACACAGGAGTTGACCCTCACCAACAATCGGGCTGTGGTCACCATCAATGGCATTCGCGACCGGTTGCGGGTCCTGCTGGTGTCAGGTGCACCCCATCCGGGCGAACGCACATGGCGCAATTTGCTGAAGGCAGACCCCTCGGTCGATCTGGTGCATTTCACGATCCTGCGTCCACCAGACAAGCAGGACGGCACTCCGGTGCGCGAGCTCAGCCTGATCGCCTTTCCCTATCGCGAATTGTTCGAAATCAAACTCAATGATTTTGATCTGATCATCTTCGATCGCTACCAGCGCATGGGAATTCTGCCCTCGGTCTATCTGCGCAATATCGCCAACTACGTGCAATCGGGCGGCGCGTTGCTGGAAGCCACCGGCCCGGAAATCACGCCCGCAGCCAGCCTGTATCGCACCGCGCTGGCTGCTGTGCTGCCCGGCGAGCCAACCGGAGACCTGATCGAATCGCCGTTCACCGCTGACGTTAACGAAACCGGACGGCGGCACCCGGTCACTGCCCATCTCACGGGCCTGCCGGCAGATCCAGGTGACACACCGAATTGGGGTCGCTGGTTCCGCCAGATCGATGCTCGCCCGAAATCAGGAACCGTCGTGATGGAGGGGGCGAACGAACGCCCGCTGTTGATCCTCGATCGGGTGGGAGAAGGTCGCGTCGGACAATTCCTGAGTGACCATATCTGGCTCTGGGCGCGCGGCTATGAAGGTGGCGGCCCCCACAACGAATTGCTCCGTCGCCTCGCACACTGGCTGATGAAAGAGCCTGAACTTGAGGAAGACCGGCTGACAACATTCGTGCGTGGCGATACCATCGAGATCACCCGCCGCAGCCTGAAACCTGATCTGGCGCCGGTCTTCGTGACCAGTCCGACAGGCGAAGAATCCCAGATCGTCCTCGACGAACTGGGCGACGGACGTGCTTCGGGCCAGATCGCTGTCTCCGCGCCGGGTATTTACCATTTCGACGATGGCACCCGCACCACCGTTGCCGGGGTTGGCACCATCAATCCGATCGAATTTGCAGATGTGACATCGACGGACCTCTTGCTTCGGCCCGCAACGACGGCAACGGGCGGCGGGGTAACCTGGCTGTCGGAAACCGGTGTGCCAGACTTGCGGCGGAACCGGGTCGGACGCGCCCAGGCTGATACACCATCGAGCGGTGTTTCAGCACGCTGGCTGGCCTTTCAACGCAATGATGCGTCGGCTATTCGTGGCGTTCAGAACGTGCCGTTTCTGCCAGCCCTTCTGTTGTTGATCCTGATCGGCGCCATGCTGGTCGGCGCCTGGCGACGCGAAAGCCGCTAGACCACAGCTCCACGCCCCTTGATCCGGACACAACATCGGATTAAATTAACCTCATGGTTAAATATAATATTGATCGCACATTTGCTGCCCTCGCAGATCCGACACGGCGCGCCATACTGGCACGACTGGCAACTGGTGAAGCCAGCGTTGGCGAACTAGCAGAACCCTTTGAGATGTCTCTACCGGCTGTTTCAAAACATTTAAAAATTCTCGAGCAGGCCGGACTACTCGAGCGCCGACGGGACGGCCGCACGCTTTACTGCCGCATGGAACCAATGCCACTGCAAGATGTCAGCGAATGGATCGCCCGCCAGCGTGCCTTCTGGGAAGGCAGCCTGGATTCGCTCGCACATTACTTCGCCACCGAAGCCAACCCGGGAGGCACCAGGAATGAGTAGCACTGCAGAAACGACCCAGGCTGCTGACAACACCCACACCCTGACGATGTCACGGACTTTCCCGGTCCCGGCCCAGCGTTTGTACGATGCCTGGACCGATCCCGAACAGACCTGCCGCTGGATGGGACCACGCACGGTCGACTGTCGGATCGATGCCTGGGATTTCCGCGAGGGCGGCAAATACGAGATCGTTATGATCTCCGACGAGGGAAATGAATTCCCCGCGCATGGTGTGTTTGACACGATCGATCCCCCCAATCGCCTCTCCATGTCATGGGAATGGCAACACGAAGACATGATGCAAGGTGTCGAAACTTTTCTCGAACTGCGGTTCGAAAGCCTTGATGACAACACCTCTGAACTACATCTGGTGCATTCGAGAATGCCCGGCGGAGAACAGGCTGGTCGGCATCAAAGCGGCTGGGACGGTGCCTTCGATTGCCTTCTGGACTTTTTGAACGCCTGAAAATCACGTTCGAACTCCGAACACCAATCACGCCCTGCATCTCGACAACACCACCTTGCGGACCAATGTAACGCCCAGTGCGACAACCGCATTTGCAAACAGGAGAGATCAAGATGGGTGTGATGATCGACGGCGTCTGGCATACAACCGAACCCAAATCCGATGGGAAGGACGGCGCCTTCAAACGCCCCGAAACCTCGTTCCGAAACTGGATCACGGCCGACGGCTCAGCTGGCCCAACCGGCGAAGGCGGGTTTGCAGCTGAAGCCGGGCGCTACCACCTCTATGTCTGTCACGCATGCCCCTGGGCCCATCGTGCGATGATATTCCGGGCCCTGAAAGGTCTCGAGGACGTGATCTCCGTCTCCGTCGTGCACTGGATCATGGCCGAGCATGGCTGGAACTTCGAGGATGGCGAAGGTGTGGTGCCCGACCCGGTGATCGGGGCCGACTACCTGTATCAGGTCTATCAGCATGCAGACGCGAACTTCAGCGGTCGAATCACGGTACCGGTTCTATGGGACTTGCAGCGCAACACCATCGTGAGCAACGAATCGTCGGAAATTATCCGGATGCTCAACAGCGCGTTCGATGCTTACGCAAAACACCCGGAGCTGGATTTTTATCCCGAGGAGCTACGCAGAGAGATCGAACCGATCAATGAGCGCATCTATCACACGCTCAACAATGGCGTGTATCGATCCGGGTTCGCGCGCTCACAGGAGGCCTACAACGCGGCAGTCACCGAATTGTTTGAAACCCTCGACTGGCTCGAGGAGCACTTGTCGACCCGGCGATATCTTGTTGGGGACCAGCAGACCGAAGCCGATTGGCGATTGGCGATTGTTCACAACTTTGCTGCGCTTCGATCCAGTTTATCACGGCCACTTCAAGTGCAACATTCGTCGCCTGATCGACTACCCCAATCTCTGGAACTACACCCGGGACCTGTATCAGACCCCCGGCGTGGCTTCGACCATCGACCATGGCCATATCCAGCGCCACTATTACGCCAGCCATGAAAGCATCAACCCGACACGGATTGTACCGGTGGGGCCGGCGATCGATTTCGACGCCCCACACGACCGCGCAAACACGAAAGCCACAGCATGATCGAAATTCGCCCTTTTGACTCGCTTGGCCATGCCGATCACGGCTGGCTCAATGCAAAGCATCATTTCAGTTTCGCCGAATACATGGACCCCGACCGCATGAATATCGGCCCGTTGCGAGTCTGGAACGATGATGCAATCGCGCCTCAAACCGGGTTTCCGCCGCATGGCCACCGGGATATGGAAATCATCACCTATGTCCGACGCGGGGCGATCACACACGAAGATAATCTGGGCAACAAGGGCCGCACAGAGGCGGGCGATGTTCAGATTATGAGCGCAGGTACCGGCATCCAGCACTCCGAATACAATACAGAAGATGAGACCACCCAGATTTTTCAGATCTGGATCATCCCCAACCGGGACGGTCATGCCCCACGCTGGGAAACCCGGAATTTTCCGCGCGGTGAGAATGTCGGCAAGCTTGTCATGCTGGCCTCCGGGCGCCCCGAAGACAAAGATGCCGACATTCCGATTATCCATCAGGATGCGGCTCTGCTTGGCGCCAGCTTAAAAGACGCCCAACAGGTAACCCACACGCTATCCACCGGCCGCAAGGCCTATCTTGTGCCTTCCAGCGGCCGCTTGCGCATCAACGGCGCGATAGCGAATGAGCGTGATGGTGTGGTGATCAGCGACGAAAGCGAAATCCAGATCATCGCAGAAGGCGATGCCGAGTTCGTATTGGCTGACTTGCCCTAAAAAGAAGAATTTGGCTCTTTAAGGAACGCAATTTCCTCTGGCGTACTTTTGCGCCCCAGAATCTCGTTGCGATGGGGGAAGCGTCCAAACTGCGCCACGATATCACGGTGGAGAACGGCGTATTCCAGAGTGTAGCCCCCATCCTCGGGCCCCTCTTCAGCCAGCATCCCAAACAAGGTGATCGACCGCTCCTGATCGGCGAGCACTTCGCTGTGCATAAAGGGCATGTAGACGAATTTTCGTTCGGCGTGGCTGAGCGGCAGGTCCTGACCATCCGCAATCATCAGCTTTGCGAGTGCCAGAACGCGGTCATCTGCAGACCAAGTGAGCGGGGAGTCCCGATAGAGGTTTCGCGAAAACTGGTCGATCAGAATGATCTGCGCCAGACGTCCACGCGGTGTGCCCATCCAGTCTTCAAGCTGACCATGCCGTGCTGCTTCCGTGGTCTCCCCGAAGCGCTGACGAATCTCATCATCGAACAGGTTGGATTTTTCGAACCACTTGTCCGGGCCGGATTCTTCAAACCAGAAATTCAGGACATCATCAGGTGAAATCGTCATGCTTGCCGCTCCGGCTGGACAGTTCTGTTTCCTGACCGCAATTGATATACAGGCAGAGTATTTTCGCCACCGGAATCGCATGACCAACAAACTCAGCCGAGACTCCATCCGCGACGGCGATGTCTATCGCATGTTGAAGGAACAGGAACACGTCACCAATATTCGTCCTCTGACAGAAGCCGAACGCGAGGTTCTACTTGATCGATTCCTCGAAGATGCACCGGCGGGGCCTGTCTGGGTATTCGGATATGGTTCGCTGATCTGGAACCCCGCCTTCCGACACACAGCCAGTCGCACGGCTCGGGTGTTTGGCTATCATCGTTCTTTTTGTATCAAGACGCCCTTGGGTCGCGGCAGCCCGGATTATCCCGGCCTTGTTCTTGCACTCGATGCCGGCGGATCGTGCAACGGTGTCGCGTTCCGCCTGCCTGCCAAAAACATGCGCGAGGAACTCTCAGTCGTCTGGGCACGCGAAATGGCCATCGCTGGCAGTTACCGGGCGGTCTGGGTTCGCGCGCAAACGGCCAAGGGGCCCATCAATGCCGTGACCTTCGCGATCAATCGCGCCAGTGACAGATACACCGGCAAACTATCGGAGGATGAACTCGTGGAACGCCTGGGCACTGCATCAGGATATCTCGGGACCTGTGCCGAGTATCTCGAGAATACTGTCAGCCACATGCGCGAGCTCAAAATCCGGGACGCACATATGTTTCGCCTGCAGCGCCTTGTGCGCGAGGCCCGTTCTCGGAAGTCTGACTAGAAGAAAAGTCGCTGGCTGGGGCGGCAGGGTTCGAACCTGCGATCACGGGATCAAAACCCGATGCCTTACCACTTGGCTACGCCCCAATATCAATCAGCGTCGCCACTATATCGCGCGTGCGCTCGCGCATCGCAAGCCACCTTGCTGACAAAGATCAACCGAAACTTCTGTGAACGTTGCCCTCTTTGCGCAACAGATCCAGATCTGCAGCGACCATCTCTTTAACCAATTGTGGAAATGGCGTGCTGTGCTCCCAACCGAGAACCCGCTTCGCCTTGGACGGATCGCCCAGCAGAACATCCACCTCGGTCGGACGGAAATACTTTGGATCGATCAGAACAAGATCGTCGCCGGACACTTTGTCGAATCCCACTTCCTCCAAACCTTCGCCGCGCCACGCAATGTCGCGACCAATTTCTGCAAATGCCAGTTCCACAAATTCACGGACTGAATGGGTTTCACCGGTTGCCAGGACAAAGTCATCGGGCATGTCGTGACGCACAATGCGCCACATGCCTTCGACATAGTCTCGCGCATGTCCCCAATCGCGGGTCGCATTGATATTTCCGAGATAAAGCTTGTCCTGCAAGCCAAGCTCAATCGCACCGACAGCACGGGTGATTTTCCTGGTGACAAAGGTTTCACCCCGGATTGGGCTTTCGTGATTGAACAGGATCCCGTTGGTGGCGTGCATGCCATAGGCTTCGCGATAGTTCACCGTGATCCAGTACCCGTAAATCTTGGCCGCCGCATAGGGGCTGCGCGGATAGAACGGTGTGGTTTCACTTTGGCGCGGTTCCTGAATCTTGCCATAGAGCTCGGACGTCGAAGCCTGATAGTAACGGGTCTTGTCTTCCATCTTAAGAATGCGAATGGCCTCAAGCATACGCAGAGCCCCCACCGCATCAGCATTGGCTGTGTATTCCGGAGTTTCGAAACTGACCTGCACATGACTCTGGGCCGCCAGGTTATAAATTTCTGTTGGCTGCACTTCCTGAATCAAACGGATCAAATTGGTCGAATCCGTCATATCGCCGAAATGCAGATGAAAGTTCGGATCGCTCTCACCTTCATCGGGATACAGGTGATCGATGCGATCGGTATTGAAGGACGACGACCGGCGTTTCACACCATGCACATCATAGCCTTTTCCCAACAACAGCTCGGCGAGATAGGCACCATCTTG
>JABJAG010000275.1 GCA_018666195.1 Alphaproteobacteria bacterium | reverse complement strand
TCCAGACGACTCCGCATCGCCAGAAACGCACTGGCTGCCTGTCGGACTTCGATGGCACCGGAAGGTTTGAAGTTGGGCGTGTCACGACCTTTGCCGAAATTGTCGGCTGCGGTTGCCAGCCGTCGGATTGGGCTGACCTGGTTGCGCATAAACAAGGTGGCGACGCCGAACAGGATCAGCGAGGTCCCGGTCATCCAAAGAATGAAGATCTTCGTTGTTGAACTGATCAGGCGTTCTTCGTTTGCCGAAACTCGCAAGACACCGGATGGAAGTTGAAGATCGATCAGGACGCGATCGCGCGCACTGATTGCGTCAATCACCGCGGGACGTTGAACGATGCGTGCAATCGACCGGGCCAGTGTTGTTTCCAGGTTTCCGGACGGGTCGTAGTTGGTGTTCGGCAATATGGCTTCGGGCTCATAGGTGATGATCAGGTCCAGTGTTCGCCAGGCGAGGTCGTAGACTGCGCTTTCATCGCTGTTGATGCCGTTACGATCTGTCAGTTCGAGGACCATCGCAATGTCGCCTGCAAGTGCGTCTGCGCGATGACGACTGACGTTTGACCAGTGCCGATCATAGAAAATAATTCCGCTGACAATCTGGAGCAATACTAGCGGGGTCACGATGATCAGCAGTGACCGCGCGAGCAGACCGCGTGGCAGAATCCGCTTCAATGACAGGCGCAAAGCGCGTGGTACACGCAGGACATCTTCTATGCGTGACATGATTCTATGCCGGTCATGAGTTTAGTCGGGCCATAGGACGTAGCCTTGTCCGCGGATGGTCTGCAAGTAGCGCGGGGTGCGCGGGTTGGGTTCAATCTTACGTCGAAGTCGTGTGACCTGAACATCAACAGCACGTGCAGTACCGGTTATGCTGTTTTGATCTTTAAGGGCATCACGGCTGACAGGTTTTCCGGGGCTTTGGGCAAGAACGTCGAGGAGTCGTGCTTCGGCACCGGTAAGGGGAACTATTCCATCGGGGCCACGAAGACGCTGTCGTTGCGAATCATAGATATGGCTGCCGAACCGAAATTCCGTAGTTGCGCTCTGGACATCGCCTGCCCGGCGCAGGATAGAACGGATCCGTGCGACCAACTCGCGTGGTTCGAACGGTTTGGTAAGATAGTCATCTGCGCCGCGTTCAAGGCCCTCTATCTTGTCGTCCTGTTCAGCCATTGCCGTGAGCATGAGGATGGGAACCGAGTTCGTTCTTCGCAAACCGCTGGTTAGCTCCAGACCGCTTTCGCCAGGCATCATTAAATCGAGAACAAGCAGATCGAATTGGATGCTCGCCAGTTTTACGCGCGCATCCATTGCGCTTTCAGCAGTGGTGACACGAAACCCGCTATCGCTCAGAAACTTCTGAAGAAGTTCACGAAGCCTGCGATCATCATCTACGACGAGAATGTGCGGGTTTTCATCCATGATCTGACGACTATACCGTGCTGTGCAACGAACTTCGCCCCTCAAGCTGTACCGGCACGGTCGAAGCGGGTTGTCGTCTATCGGTGGTTTTGCGCACGGATGGCTGCTGGTCGGACACGTGCCCGGTCTTCCGGTTCGACTATGCCGATCAGAACTCGTCGAAAGCCTTCGACAGCCTCGGCACCCGCTCCGCGATAGGCACGAGCGAATCGTTCCATCTGTGTCGACGTTAGTTCGTGCTCAAGGGTCTTTCCCTTGTCCGATAGCGTTAGCTGTTTGCGTCGGCGGTCGGCTGGATCGGCGCGCTGACTGATGAAGTCAGTTTCCAGCAAGTGTCCCAATACACGAGACAGGCTCTGTTTGGTGATCCGAAGAATCTCGAGGAGCTCAGTCACTGTGATACCCGGATTGCGCCCAACGAAATAGATCACGCGATGATGGGCGCGGCCCAAATCGTATTTGTCGAGAATAGCATCTGGTTCGCCAGTGAAATCACGATAGGCGTAGAACAGTAATTCGATGCCTTGACGAAGATCTTCTTCACGCAGAGATGCCGTATCGACATTCGAATTAAGGTCAACCATGTTGACTTAATTACAGGTCAATGTTACGTCACGCAAGCTTGTTGCGGAATTTAAAGTCTCCGGGCAGGCTTAATACGTTCGAATGTGTCAAGGAATCGAAAGATGCAAGAAGTCCCGTATGATGACCGTGATGGTGTGATCTGGATGGATGGGGCATTCGTGCCCTGGCGTGACGCTAAAGTGCATTACCTGAGCCATGCGTTGCACTATGCATCCTGTGTCTTTGAAGGCATGCGTGCCTATAACGGCCAGATTTTCGAACTTACCGCACACAATCAGCGTTTGCATGATTCAGCAGGCATGCTGGGTTTCGAGGTGCCGTACTCGGTATCCGATCTCGATGCGATCAGTCGTGAGGCGCTTGAGAAG
The DNA here is from genome assembly GCA_018666195.1 of Alphaproteobacteria bacterium. Lineage (GTDB taxonomy): Bacteria > Pseudomonadota > Alphaproteobacteria > UBA6615 > UBA6615 > JABJAG01. The sequence goes on along the minus strand of JABJAG010000275.1, from coordinate 4,533 downwards.
GCTGGGTTTGAGGATGCTTATATCCGCCCGGCGGCCTGGCGCGGCCCGGAGCAGATGGGTGTATCCGCGCAGAACTGTAAAATTCATATGGGTATCGCCGTCTGGCAGTGGCCTTCCTACTTCACGCCGGAAGCGCGCATGAAGGGGATCAAGATCGACTGGGCCATCTACAATCGCCCTGATCCGAAGACTCAGCCTGTGCACGCGAAGGCAGCCGGTCTCTATATGATCTGCACCCTGTCCAAGCACGCGGCAGAAGCAAAGGGTTATTCCGATGCCCTGATGCTCGATTGGCGGGGACAACTTGCCGAAACCACGGGTGCCAACATGTTCTTGGTGATCGACGGCAAGATTCACACGCCGAAGCCAGATTGTTTCCTCAACGGTATTACGCGACAAACCGTGGTCAAGCTGGCCAAGTCACGTGGCTATGAAGTCATTGAGCGCGCGATCATGCCCGAAGAACTCAGCAACGCATCCGAGATGTTTGTGACAGGTACAGCCGCTGAAGTGACACCGATTGCTCAGATCGCCGACGATCACACTTTTGAAGTCGGTGAGATCACCCGCAATCTGATGCAGGACTACGACAATCTGGTGAATGGGCGCGCCGAGGCGGTTGCGGCGGAGTAATTCCGTCCAATTTCACGACGCTGTTTCGGGTTTTCCCCAGCGTGCGGCGGCCTTGTCGTCAGAGTCTCTGGCTTCGACCCAGGCGCCGCCCGTGTCTGTGTCTTCAAGCTTCCAGAATGGTGCGTCAGTTTTTAGCCAATCCATGAGGAACTGGCAGGCGTCAAACGCGGCTTGCCGATGTGCAGACGCACAGGCGACGAATACAATTTGGTCGCCTGGCGCCAGCGTGCCGTATCGGTGAATGATCAAGCTTGCCGCTAGGGGCCAACGTTTGTTTGCCTCGGCCTCAATTTCGGCCAGCTTCTTTTCGGTCATGCCCGGATAGTGCTCCAGGGTCATGGTTTTGATTGTTCTGGCGCTGCCATCTATCGGTGCCATGTCGCGTACCAGACCGGTAAAGCTCGCGACGCCACCGATAGACGTATCACCCGCACAGAAGGTCGCCAGTTCGGCGCCAATGTCGAAATCTTCTTCCTGTACCCGGATCATGCTGGATGCCCTCAGCCGCCGGTTACGGGTGGAAAGAATGCGATCTCATCGCCGTTCGTGACTGCGTGATCAAATTGCACATATTCCTGATTCACGGCGGCACGTATGACCTCACGTTTGGCGAATGCCTGCGCATAGCCATCGCCCCGAGCGATGAGCCAATCAACCAGTCCATCGACGGTGTTAACTGAATCCGGCAGATCCATGTCTTCGTTTGATGCGCCGATGCGCTGACGCATCCACGCGAAATAGAGAATTTTCATCGAGCCACTTCCGTGAAAGGCAGAAACGATACTATTGTTCCTTTTGAAAGTTGGGTCATCTCTTCGGGCAATTCAACAAGTCCGTTGGATCCAACCATCGAGGACAGAACGCCGGCGCCGCTACGCGGGTGTTTGCGCGCGACCGGAAAGCCATCCTCGCCATCTTCGAGATGGACCCGCACATATTCCCGACGGCGTCCCTTCTTTCGGTGGGTAAAGCCCGCCCGGACGGGATAAAGCCGAGGCCGCAAATCGGTTGCACCAGACAGTTTGAGTAGGGCCGGACGGGCCATTCGCATGAATGTCACCATCATTGCGGCGGGGTTTCCTGGGAGGCCGATGAAGGGTGTTCCATCGATCTGTCCAAACGCGATCGGACGGCCTGGCTTGATGGCGACTTTCCAGAAATGAAGTTCGCCATGGTCGCGCAATGTCGCTGCCAGATGATCTTCCTCCCCCACGGACATTCCAGCGGTGGAAATGATCGCGTCACATGCGAGCGCGGCCTTGTGCAGGGTTTTGGAAATCTGGCTGGCATCGTCGGGTACAATTCCGAAATCTGTTACCGTGCAACCAAGGTCAGATAGAGCCGCCATTAGTGCATGTCGGTTGGCGTCATAGATACCGCCTTCTGGAAAAGGCTGTCCCGGTTCGACCACTTCGTCGCCCGTCGACATAACCCCCACTTCAAGGCGCTGAAATACGGACAGTTCAGTCATGCCGAGGGATGCAGCGAGGCCAATATCCTGCGGGCGGAGGCGCCCTCCTGTGCGGAGTACGAGATCCTTCCGCGAGATGTCTTCACCTTTCGACCGGCGGTTTGCGCCACGTGCGATCCCTGGTGGGACGATGACAAATTCTGCATCACCTGTGCTCACTGTCCGACAATCCTCTTGCATGAGAATAGTGTCGGGACCTGCGGAGCCTCCGGGAATTGGCGCGCCCGTGAAAATACGCAGCGCAGAGCCTTTTTGCTGCGCATGACCGAGCGTGTGCCCAGCTGCAATACGCCCGGCAACTGGCAGGCGGGTTTCGATGTCCGGCGCAAGGTCGTCAAAATAGACGGCGTATCCATCAACGGCTGAGTTGTCGTGAGGTGGTACATCACGTTCTGCAATGATGTCCGCGGCCAGAAACCGACCGGTACAGGCGATAAGGGGAAGTGTTTCTGTTTCGACCAGACTGACAAGCCGGGATTCGAGCATGTCGAGCGCTGTATCCGCCGATATCAGGCCCTCACCTGGAACGAAGCAATCGTCGGAGAGTTGCGCCATACCTAAGCGCTTTCCGCTGCAGGTTCATGGTATGGAAGTGACCAATGTTGCACGATGAAGTCTACAATACCCTCAATGTTGTTGACGTCGAGGCGGATGGTGTCGGGGTTTAGTTGATCGAGCTCAACATCGCTTGCCACCGCCACAACACTATCGGAGTTGTATGCAATCGGCAGGTCGTCGAGACCGTCACGATAGACCTCGATTTTTTCATGGCTGGCATTTTTGAAGCCTTCGATCAGAACGATATCGACCGGACTCATGCGGGCGATAAGTTCTTCAAGTTCCGGCTCTCTCGATCCACGTAGCTCATGCATGAGGGCCCAGCGTTTCCCCGACCCAACCATGACTTCAGTGGCTCCCGCATCGCGGTGGAGCCAGGAATCCTTGCCGGGCGTGTCTACATCAAACTCATGATGGGCGTGTTTGATGGTGGAAACCCGATATCCGCGAACTGCCAACTCCTGCACCAAGGCGACGACCAGTGTGGTCTTGCCGCTGTTGTGCCAACCTACAATACCCGCGACTTTCACCTCAGGAATCCCGATTTTTCTTACGAATCCGGTCTATGGCCGAAGTGACATAGTCATATCCCGTGATCAGGGTGAGTATTGTGGCGAGCCACCAGAGGCCGGATGTCGTTAAGGACTGTCCAGTTATTGAGATTTCAGGAAGAACGAACAGGGCAACAGCCACAAGCTGAACGGTGGTTTTCCATTTGGCGAGATTCGTTACGGGCAGTGGCAGGTTTCGCTGCGCCAGAAACTCCCGCAGGCCCGAGACCAAGAACTCTCGGCTGATGATCAGAATGGCCCCGACGATATCCCAGTTTGCAATGTCACCCGTGCCGACGAGGGTAATGATCGGGGCTGCGACCAGAACCTTGTCGGCGATAGGGTCGAGCAGCGCACCGAGTTCGCTTTGCTGATTCAGTTTTCGGGCCAGATATCCGTCGAGATAGTCCGTGAACGCTAGAATTGCGAACAGAGCGAACGCCCACCAGCGTGTTTGTGCACTGTCAAGAAACAGCAGCACGATCAGCACGGGTGTCAGTGCAATGCGCGAGAGCGTGAGGGTGTTCGGAATGTTCATCGCTTCACACGTTAGCTGGCGGTGTGGAAGAAGTCATAGATACGACGTGCCACGGTATTGCTGATGCCGTCCACCTTTTCGAGATCCTGAAGGCCTGCATCGGAAACGGAGCGTGCAGAGCCGAAATGATTGAGCAGGGCGCGTTTGCGTCGTGCGCCGATGCCTGGAATTTCATCGAGAGGGTTTTGGGCAATGGCGCGAGACCGTTTTTGTCGGTGTCCGCCGATAACGAAACGATGAGATTCGTCGCGTAATCGTTGCAGATAGTAGAGCACCGGATCACGCGGCGGCAGCTGGAATCCATTGGGGTCGCCATCTGGCGTGAAAAAATGTTCCCGTCCGGCATTTCGATCCGGTCCTTTGGCTATGCCAACGGTCGGGAGATCATCGATTCCCAGTTCGGATAGGGCATTGAGCGCGGATGAGAGCTGTCCCTTGCCGCCATCAATTAGAATCAGATCCGGCCATTGACCCTTGCTGCGGTCCGGATCGTCTTTCAGGGCGCGCGAGAAGCGGCGTGTGAGGACCTCCTCCATCATCGCAAAGTCGTCGCCTGGACTGTAACCGTCTTTCTGGTCTGTGGCTGCACCACGCATGTTGAATCGTCGATAGGCCGGTTTGATGAAGCCATCCGGGCCCGCGACGATCATGGCACCTGTGGCATGGGCTCCCTGTACGTGGGAGTTGTCATAGACCTCAATCCGCTTGGGTGGTGCATCGAGACCAAACAGTTCTCCGACCTGAGCGAGGAGGTCGCGGTTGGTTGCGCTTTCAGCCATGCG
>JABJAG010000274.1 GCA_018666195.1 Alphaproteobacteria bacterium | reverse complement strand
TCTGACATCCCGAACGATACTATCGTGTTGATTACGCTGTCTTTTTTCGCCGGCGGACTGAGCAAGGGAGCGGTCGGGATCGGGCTGCCGCTGGTCTCTCTGCCCTTCATCGCCGTGTTGCTGCCCCCGCTACAGGCAATCGCCCTGCTCGTGGTGCCGGTGATCTCCACCAATATCTTTCAGGTCTTCCACAAGGGTCTGTTCCTCACGATGGCCCGACGCTACTGGTCCCTGATCCTCACCATCGCGATCACCGCGATCCTGGCCTCCCGGCTGATTGTCACCGTCAACAATGAAGCCCTGTTGATCGCCATTGGTTTCATCATCGCCATCATCGGATTGATGCGCGTGATCCGCCTTCCCGTGGGCATTCCCGACCGGCATGAGATCTGGCTCAACCCGCTGATCGGCGTGATATCCGGCCTGGTGGGCAGCGTCTCCAACCTGTTCGGACCGCCGGTTTTCGCCTATCTGTCCATGCGGGGTATGGCAAAAGACAACTTCATCGTGGTGATCGCGATGGTCTTTCTGGTTGGCGCCATTCCCCTGCACAGCAATCTGTTTTTGCTGGGTGTCACCACCCCGGAAATCCTGATCCTTTCGGCCCTGGCGACCATTCCTGTCGTCGTGGGAATGACCCTGGGCACCTGGCTGCGGGCGCGGTTCTCGCAAGCCATGTTTGAGAAAATTCTAATCATCGTCATCATCGTCGCTGGCCTCAACCTGATCCGTCGCGGCCTTTTCTAGAGGCCAAATAAATCCGACTTTTGACGGATGCGCCGCAGCGCAGATACGCTAGACTGCCCCCAACGACAAGCAGTGAACGGGCCTGCTGGCACCGTTTCAAACCAATCGAGGGAGACACAAAATGGTCCGAAACGTCATGAAATCCGCCGCTCTGGCCGGCGCAGCCATCGCCGCGCTGACCATGGGAGCCGGTTCCGCCATGTCGCAGGAAATCACCTTGCGCATGCACACCTTCATTCCGCCCGTTGCCAATCCGGGCAAGACCTTCCTGGCCCCCTGGGCCAAGAAGATCGAGGCTGATTCCAACGGTCGCCTGAAAGTTCAGCCCTTCTGGGCGATGCAGCTTGGCGGTAAGGCACCCCAGCTTCTCGACCAGGTCCGCGACGGCGTTGTCGACATCGTCTGGACCCTGCCGGGTTTCTCACCGGGCCGCATGCCCGAAGTTGAGCCGTTCGAGCTTCCGTTCGTCCATCGCGATGCCCTGTCGACCGCGCAGGCGCTGCAGGACTTCCAAGACAAGTATATGAGCAAGGCACTTGCAGTCTATAAGCCGCTGTTGCTCCACTCCCATGAAGGCTTCCTGTTCCAGACCAAAGACCCGGTCCAGAAGATGGAAGACCTCAAAGGCATGAAAATTCGTGCCGCGTCCCGCGCCGGTGTCTGGTTACTGGAATCACTGGGCGCAACCGGCGTCGGCATGCCGCTGCCCGCCATCCCTGCATCCCTTTCCAAGGGTGTGATCGACGGCGTGACCCTGCCTTATGAGATTGCTCCCGCCGTGAAGACGCCGGATCTGGTCTCGCACTTCTCCAGCCTTGCCGGACCGCAGCCGCGCCTGGGCACCAATGTCTTCACCTTCCTGATGAACAAGGCCAGCTACGACAAGCTGCCAGCCGATCTGCAGAAAGTGATTGATGACAATTCCGGTCGCAACATCGCGAAAGCTGCCGGTCAGAACTGGGTCGATGTTGAAACCCCGGGCCTGAAGGCCGTTCAGTCCAAGGCGAAGAACAAGTTCTACGTCATCCCGGAAGCCGAGGTTGCCCGGATGAAGGCCGCCGCCGAACCGGTGTTTGATCGCTGGTACAAAGAGGCCGCAAAATCGGGCCTCGACGGACCGGCCATGGTCAAGGACGCCCGCGAGATGATCGCAAAATACGCCGGCAAGTCCTGAGGATGATCCGGGCCCGACCGCAAGGTTGGGCCCGCATTCTTTCATGAGCGAACTCTCCACAGAACACGCCCGGCCCGCCGACCCGGTGGGTCGGGTGCTTTATTCAATCGCCAAATGGCTCGCCATATTCGGCGGACTGGTGCTGTGTGCCATGGCGCTGCTGACATCGGTCAGCGTCGTCGGGCGGTCCGTGTTCCTGCAACCTGTGCCCGGCGACTTTGAACTTGTCGCCATCGGCACAGGACTTGCCGTTTTCGCGTTCCTGCCCTGGTGCCAGTTGGTCCGCGGCAATGTGCTGGTGGATTTCTTCATGTCGGCCGCACCCCTGGGCCTGCGAATTTTTGCCGATATTGTCGGCGGCCTCGTCTATCTGCTGATCGCCGCCCTGCTCACCTGGCGGATGTATTTCGGCGGTTGGGATATGTACGAATACAACGAATTGTCGATGACAATTAACTTCCCGCGCTGGACGACCTTCCCGATTTCGATTCTCATGATGGGCTTCCTCACCGTGGTGATCGTCTACACCATCGGACGCAGCATTGCCGAGATGCGCGCCGGTCGATATTTCGACACCCCGGGTGATGCTGGATGAGCGGTCTCGAAATCGGTTTCACCGGCTTTGGCGTGCTGCTGTTATTGCTGGCGCTGCGGATCCCCATCGGGGTCGCCATGCTGGGTGTGGGTATTGTCGGCTATGTCACGATCGCTGGTGAAGCGGCCCTGTTCAGCTATCTCAAGACCGAAACCTATTGGCGGTTCACCACTGAAAGCCTTTCGGTTGTCCCGCTGTTCCTGCTGATGGGCCAGTTCGCGGCCAAGGCCGGGTTGAGTCAGGCGCTGTTCTCTGCCGCCAACACCTGGCTGGGGCATCATCGCGGCGGCATCGCCATGGCGGCGGTTGGCGGATGCGCCGGGTTTGGTGCCATCAGCGGATCGTCGCTCGCCACCTCGGCGACCATGGGCCAGGTCGCGCTTCCGGAACTCAAACGCTTCAATTATTCCGGGTCACTGGCCACAGGTTCGCTTGCAGCGGGCGGCACATTGGGCATTCTGATTCCGCCATCGGTGGTGCTGATCATCTATGCCGTGATGGTCGAAGCCAATGTCGCGACCCTGTTTCAGGCGGCCTTCATTCCCAGCATTCTGGCGGCACTTGGCTACATTCTGGTGATCGCCATCGTGGTGCGTATCAACCCGGCAGCCGGTCCCGCTGGTGAACGCGCAACCCGTGCCCAGAAATGGGCGGCCCTGCTGGAAATCTGGCCGGTGCTCGTGATCTTCCTGTTGGTTATGGGGGGTATCTATCTGGGTGTCTTCACACCCAGCGAAGGTGCGGGTGTGGGAGCGTTCGGCACCTTCCTGATTGCCATCACAAAAGGCGGGATGCGGCTGGAGGGCTTCATCGAAGCCCTGCTCGGCACGGCGCAAACGACCGCCATGATCTTCCTGATCCTGCTGGGCGCGGCAATCTTCAATGCCTTTCTCGGCTTCTCTCAGCTGCCAATCTCCGCGGCGGACTTCTTCGGAAATTCCGGGCTGGCCCCGATCACCATCCTGCTGGGCATGATCGCGCTCTACATCGTGCTTGGCTTTGTGATGGATTCCCTGTCGATGATTTTCCTGACCGTGCCGATCTTCTGGCCGATCATCGCCGGACTGGATTTCGGGATGTCCCCGGACGAAGCCAAGCTGTGGTTCGGCATCATCTCGCTGATCGTGGTGGAGATGGGGCTGATCACGCCGCCGGTTGGCCTGAACGTATTCATCATCAATTCGATGGCGAAAGACGTGCCGATGATCGAGACCTTCAAAGGCGTGATCCCGTTCTTTGCCTCCGACATTGTCCGGGTCGCGATTCTGATCCTGTTCCCGACCATCACGCTTATTGTGCCACAGCTTCTGGCCTGACAATCTGTCCACGACACAAACACCATACTCTTGAGAATGGTGTATAAAAGGGCCAGATATATCCGGTGCCGCACGACACAGATGCCGCCCGACTTTTGGAGATACGAACATGACCATCGTTGCAGACGTCCGTCCGGACCTGATGCCCTACTACAAAGATGATTGCGACCCG
>JABJAG010000273.1 GCA_018666195.1 Alphaproteobacteria bacterium | reverse complement strand
CGAGAAGCACAACGCGCTCAGCCTCGCCATTCTCAACACGATGCACACCGCATTCACCGACGCAGCGACCGATGAGACACTCATTGCCGCTGTCCTGCGGGGCGCAGGTGAAAAAACCTTTGCCGCCGGCGGCGATCTGCGCGAATTGGCTGGACTACGCACCGCTGCGGAAGCCGAAAAAATGGCACGCGACGCCAAGGCCACGTTTAACGCAATACGTGATTTCCCGGTTCCCGTGATTGCGGCGATGAACGGCAATGCATTTGGTGGTGGCGCAGAACTCGCCGTGTCCTGTGATTTTCGGGTCGCTGCGGCACATTCACGGATCGGGTTCGTACAAGGCCGTCTGGCGCTTGCCACGGCCTGGGGTGGTGGCCCGGACCTGCTCGACCTTGTGGGGCGCGCGCGCGGATTGCGCCTGCTGGCCACATCGGAAATGCTTTCGGCCGATCAGGCCCTCGAAATCGGCCTCTACGATACTGTGTCTGCCGAAGGTGAGAATATCAACGCAACTGTCGAGACATTCCTGGAACCGATGCGCAAACAGGCCCCCCAATCCATGCGTGCCTTCAAAGCTGTCACAGGATCGCACCGACGAAACGAAAGTCGAGACGCAATGCATGAGATCGAAACGGACATGTTTGTCAAAACCTGGGTCCATGACGATCACTGGGAGGCCGCCGAGCGTGTTCTCCCGGCAAAAAAAGGGTAGCGCGATGAGCGATTCATCCGCCGCGACAAACAAAACAGGCGACAAGGCGCATCGCGACCCCCCGACGAAACCATCCACGGCCACGCCATCGGGTATTGAAGTCCCGCCGGTTGTCACCGCCGATATGGTGCGCGAGCCCGATCAGGGCATGCCCGGCGAATTTCCGTTCACCCGTGGCATTTTCCCCGACGGATTTCGCGGACGGCTCTGGACCATTCGCCAGTATTCGGGGTTTGGCACCGCCGAAGAATCCAACGAACGCTACCGCTTCCTACTCGACAAGGGTCAGACCGGATTGTCGGTCGCCCTCGATTTGCCCACCCAGTGCGGCTACGACCCGGTGGACCCGATTGCCAAATCGGAAGTCGGCAAGGTCGGCGTGTCACTCTCCAATCTGGCTGAGGCGGAGATACTGTTCGACGAGATTGATGTCTCGGGCATCTCGACTTCCTTCACGATCAATGGCACGGCATCCATCGTCTATGCCATGTACTGCGCCGTCGCCGACAAGCAGGGAGTACCGCGTGAAAAGCTCACCGGCACCATTCAGAACGATATCCTGAAGGAGTATGTGGCGCGCGGGACGTGGATTTTTCCCGTACGTCCCTCCCTGCGACTGATCGCCGACACGATCCTGTTCTCCAATGAACAGACCCCGCGCTTCAACCCCATCAGCATCGCCGGCGCTCATGTGCGTGACGCCGGCTGCACGGCTGTTGAAGAGATGGGCTACACCATCGCCAACGGACTGGCCTATATCGACGAGTTGATCCGGCGGGGTGGCGATGTGGAGAAATTCGCCCGGCGTCTGAGCTTCTTTTTCTACGTGCACATGGATTTCTTCGAGGAGGTCTGCAAATTCCGGGCAGGTCGGCGCCTCTGGGCCAAACTGCTGACCGAACGCTATGGCGTGAAGGACCCCAAGGCGCTGATGTTCCGCTTCGGCGTCGTGTGTGGCGGGTCCTCGCTGGTTGGCGCGCAACCGGATAACAATGTGGTGCGGGTTGGTATCGAGAACATGGCCGCCGTGATGGGTGGCGCACAATCGATCTTCACCGCCGCGTTTGACGAAGCCTATCAGATCCCGACCGAACATTCGGCGGAGATCGCGGTTCGGACACAACAGATCGTCGCTCATGAATCAGGTATTGCGCGGACCGTCGATCCGCTCGGCGGCAGCTACTATGTGGAATGGCTAACCGACCAGATGGAAGACGAAATCTCCAAGGTGATCGATGACATCGAAACTTATGGTGGGGTCACCAAGGCGGTCGAGGATGGCTGGCTTCAACTCAAGATCGCGCAGCGTGCATCTGAACGGAAACGCAAGGTCGACAGCGGCGAGACAGTGATCGTCGGACAAAATTACTTCCGCCGGGACGACCAGAACGAGGGTGTTGCCGAACTGTTCAAGCTCGACCCGCAGGCCTCTGCTCGGGTGATCGAGAAGTTCGAGCGTGTCCGGGACACGCGGAATGACGCCGAAGTCGCGAAAACGCTTGCCGCACTGGAAACAGCAGCGGCCACCGATACCGAAAACCTGATGCCCTATTTGATCGATTGCTGCCATGCCTATGCCACTGTGGGCGAGATGGTCGCGACCCTGAAGTCGCAATGGGGTGAGTTCGAAGAGCCCGTTCGGTTGTAGGATGTTGCGATGAGCCTGAATGGAAAACGTATTTTGATCGCGAAGCCCGGACTCGACGGTCATGATGTCGGTGCCAAGATCATCGCCCTGGCGCTGCGTGATGCGGGTGCCGATGTGATCTATACCGGCCTGCGCCGCAGTCCCGACTATATCGCCCGCGTTGCTGTGGACGAGGATGTGGACGCTGTCGGCCTGTCGATCCTGTCAGGCAGCCACAAGGAACTGGTTGAAGAAACCGTGCGATGCCTCGCCGAACTCGATGCCGGTGACATCCATCTGTTTGTCGGCGGGACCATCCCCAGTGAAGATCACGACGAACTGCGTCAGGCCGGCGCGCGCGGCATCTTCACCGCCGAGATGGCCCTCGACGAGGTTGTCGCAGCGGTCGAGGCGGATCTCAACGCATGAGCGAGGGTCCACTTTCGGGAATCCGGATCGTCGAAGTCTGTCATGTGCTGGCCGGGCCGTTTAGCAGCATGATCCTGGGTGATCTGGGAGCAGACGTCATCAAGGTCGAGCCGCCAGGCGGCGATATGGCGCGCAACATCACCAAGCAGTTCACGGGGCCCTACAACGACTATTTCGCCAGCCTGAACCGCAACAAGCGTTCCGTCGTCCTGGACCTGAACACCAATTCCGGGCGCGCTGAACTGGGCGCATTGCTCAAAGACTCCCATGGCCTGATCAGCAATCTGCGCCCCGCCACAATCCGTCGCTTCGGCCTGACCTATGAGCAGCTAAAGGTCTGGAACGAGAAACTGGTCTGTGTGGCGTTGACCGGTTTTGGTCTCGACGGTCCCTATTCCGATAAACCCGCCTACGACTATATCGTCCAGGCCCTGACCGGTGTGATGTCCTTGACCGGTGAGCCTGGCGGAGCGCCGACAAAAGCAGGGTACTCGGCCGTGGACAACTCCACCGGCCTGATGGGCGCCATCGGCATGCTGGCCAGAATCATCGAAGGCAAAGGTGGACAGGTGGATGTCTCGCTCTTCGACACCATGCTTTCTCAGCTCAATTACCTTGCATCCGGCTATCTCAACCACGGCATTGTGCCGGAACGGATGGCCAACAGCGCCCATCCCTACATGGTTCCTGCACAGGTGTTTCCGTCGCGCGACGGCTACGTGATGCTGTTCGTTTCCACGGACAAGTTCTGGAGAAAATTCTGCGACATCGTGGGTTGGGCGGAACACGCAAACGACCCGCTATTTGCCACCATGGACGCACGTTCGGAAAACCGTGATGCCGTGATCAAGGCTGTCGAAACATTGATGAAGACCCGCACAACTTCAGAATGGGTAACCCTGCTGGGCAGCGAGGGAATTGTCGTCTCCGGGGTCGAAACTTTGGAAACCGCACTGGAAGGCGAAATGGCAGCCGCCCGCGACATGATCGCGGTCATTCCCACCCCCGACGGGGCCCTGCGTGTTGTCGGAAACCCGATCAAGATGTCCGGTCATACACCAGAATACCGCCGGCCGCCTCTGCTCGGCGAGCACACCGAGGAAATTCTCGGCACGCCGACAGTGCGCACGACCAAATGAGCGAAACCTCGCGCAATCCACGCCGGGCCCTCAGCCGCGCCTTGACACGCATTGCCAATGCCGATGTGGCTGAAACCCTTGCCCAGCAAAGTGGCGCCACCACGCCGGAGATGTCTCGGATTGGCGTAACGGGGGCGCCGGGTGCGGGCAAAAGCACACTCATCGCCCGGCTGGCAAAGCTGCGCAAAGTCGAAGAACACAAAATCGCCGTGCTGGCTATCGATCCCACAAGCCCGGTTTCGCAAGGCTCGATCCTGGGTGACCGCATTCGCATGGACTCGATTGCCGACGACCCGGATATCTTTATCCGATCAATCCCAAGCCGGCGCGCTCATGACGGACTGACCGACAACACCGCAGATCTGCTGAACGCGATGGAAGGGCATGGTTTCGACGAGGTCATTCTGGAAAGCGTCGGCGTTGGACAGGCGGAGTACACGATCCGCACACTGGTCGACACGGTTGTGCTGGTGCTGTTGCCAGAATCCGGGGATGCCATTCAGGCCATGAAGGCCGGTATTCTGGAGATGGCCGATATCTATGTGGTCAACAAGGCAGACCTGCCCGGGGCCGAACTGATGGCGGCAGAAATTGCGCAGGTCGCGGCCCATCAGAGCGCCGATGACTGGACTCCGCCGGTGATCAGCACGTCACGCGATGACCCGAACGGGTTTGCGGAACTCGACGCGGCCATCACGGCCCATACGGAATGGCGGAAGACCCATCTGGATGAGACCGCCTCCCGGCGTGCACGAGCCCGTTATCAGGCGCAGGGTCTGCTCTCACGACGGATTGATGAAATCGTGGACGCGGATAGCAGCTTGCTGGATCTCGACCCCCAGGGCCTGTTCGATGCGCTCATCGACAAGCTGAACCCAAAAAGCCGAGGCGCGTGATGTTTGCAGCTCCACCCGTGATCGAAACCAAACTCTTCGTTGACGTGAACACCGTCCATGGCATTCAGGATCACCCGTCAGAATGGGCCGGACTCCTGTTTGGCCGGCCCAACACACCAAGTTTTCTGGAAGGCCCCTCTTTCGATCGTGCCGGAAACCTCTGGCTGGTGGATGTGGCCCGAGGTCGCTTGTTTCGTGTGACACCCGAAGGCGGCGTAGACATCGCCTGCGAATACGAGGGAGAACCCAATGGTCTGGCCTTTCACAAGGACGGGCACGGGGTCATCGCCGACCACTATCACGGACTCATGCGGCTCGATCCTGCCACAGGCACAGTCGAACCCTTGCTGGTGCGCAACACCAACGAGCGGTTCCGCGGCACCAATGACCTGACCTATGCCAGCAATGGTGACCTGTATTTCACCGATCAGGGCACGTCCGATCTGATCGACCGGTCTGGTCGGGTCTTCTGCCTGCGCGCCAATGGCACTCTCGACCTGATCTGCGACCAGCTTCCCAGCCCGAATGGATTGATCCTGAATGCGGAGGAAAACATCCTCTTTGTCGGATTGACCCGCGACAACGCGATCTGGCGCATGCGGCTGAACGACAATGCGCGTGCCGATCAGGTCGGACGCCTCATCCGACTATCCGGGGGGACAGGCCCCGACGGAATGGCCGCTGATGCGGAAGGCAACATCCTGGTCTGCCATGTGGGGTTGGGCGCGATCTGGGTGTTCAGCCCGATTGGCGAACCTCTTTACCGGATCAACACCTGCAAAGGCCTGGCGACGACCAATTGTGCCTTCGGTGGACCGGACAACCGCACGCTCTATATCACCGAGTCATCGAGCGGCTGCGTCCTGACAGCCAAGCTGCCCACTCCCGGCCGGATGCTATTCTCTCATATGTGAGACCGGCCTACTCCGCTGCGGCTTTTGTCTCAGCTTCAAGAATTTCATAGACGACAGCGCACTCATCCTCGAGGCGCCCCGCCCTTTCGATCTTCTTGTAGTAGTCATTGCAGAGCCGCAGGATTGGTGCCGAAAGGCCCAGCGCATTGGCTTGCTCTTCAACAATATCGAGATCCTTCCAGAGCAGCTTGCTCGGCCCGGCACAAGGTTGCCATTTGCGATCCTTGATGATCCCGGCGCGTATATTAAAGACCGTCGACCCGGCCGCGCTGGGCCCAACAATATCGATCATCAACTCGGGGTCGAGCCCCATCGACGCACCAAACAACATGCCTTCGGCCAGCGCGACCGTATTGGCACCCACCATGAAATTGATCATCAGTTTGAGTTTGATGCCGGTTCCGTATTCGCCCACATAAAAGGTTTTCGGGCAGATCACTTCGAGCATCGGCTTGACGGCTTCACACTGAGCCTCATCGCCGCTCATCATGATCACGCCGTTGCCCGCGCGAATGATCGGTTGGGTGCCGCTGACCGGGCAATCGATGATGGATGCCGGGGTCGGATCAACGAGCGCCTTGATGCTTTCCTTCTCTGCAACCGGAAATGTGTTCATCTCGATGATGGCCAGACCTGCATGCGCTCCTGCGAGCAAGCCATCTGGTCCCTCCAGCGCCAAGCGAGATGCTTCCACGCTTGGCAGCGCCGAAATCACGATATCTGAAGCCGCTGCAAGCTCTCGCGCCGTTTCCACAAGCCTTCCGCCTGAATCAGGGAAGTCCTCAGTGCTGGGACGGCGCACGGCAATGCATTCGTAGCCCTCAGGCATCAGTTTCTCGGCCGCAACGCGCCCAATCAGGCCCAATCCCAGAATTCCGATCTTCTTCGCCATTATTCCCTCCCGATTTACGGAGCGAGGCCCAAAACAGCCTCGCGAAAACGCGAGCGCAGCCAGGCACCATCGCGGGCCGGCAGAACTCGTGCATGTTCGCGCGCGTCAATTTTGATATTGGCAAACAACGGGCCGTCAGACCGGTGTATCCGTTCCACCAACGTTCCTACACCGTTCATATCCCGGATATCATCCGGGGCCTCCAGCCCACACCCTCGTGCGACCCTGACCAGATCCACCCCATGGGCAATCGCCGTTGGTTGAGCGCCTGTCTCGCCATAGACTTCGTTGTCCAGAACCACGACCGACAGGTTTGAAGGGCGCTTGGCGCCAATGGTCGCCAGAGAGCCCATCCCCATCAGCATATCTCCATCCCCGGTGACCGCGAGAACTGGACGTTCGGGCTGCGCCAAAGCCAGACCGAGCGCCATCGCAGCCGTGCCACCCATAGCACCCCAAAGATAGAAATTGCGTGGATCGTCACCAGCCGCCGCGACATCGTAAGTGGCTGAACCCAGCCCGGAGACGACGAGCAGCTCGCCCCGGTCACGCAACAAGCGGGCGACAGTCTCTCTTCGGTCCAGCAAAGGAAGATTGACCGTCATATCAATCCTCCGCCTCGAAATCCTTGCGCCCGATTAGCCGTTGGGAGAGCAATACAGCAGATGCGAGCATCCCGTCATAGGACTGAGAAATTGCGGCATCGAGGGTTGCGGCTGCATCCTTAGCCACCTCGACACGGTGCACCTGAACGTTCATCCGCGACAGGACATCAGGGGTCGCGAGACCCATCGGGGCCTGCCAGGGATTGAACTCGCCCCATTCCCCGCGCATCGTGATCAGCGTCACAAACGGCATCCGGCAGTTCTCGATCAGAGAGAGCATGTTGACGCAATTGCCCACACCCGATGATTGCATCAGCAAAATCCCGCGATCACCGCCCAGCCATGCCCCGCCGAGAAGGGCAATGCCCTCTTCCTCCGTCGTCAGAACCGTGGTTTCCATCGCCGGATTGGCGCCACAGCGTTCAATCAGGTCTGAGTGGCCGGCATCGGGGACATAGGCCACCTGACGAATGCCCTGCCTCACCAGTACATCATATAACTCGACCGACCACGCCCTGGCGCCTGCCGCACTCACAGAATGCCTCCAAGGGCTTCAAGCCGATCACGCGCGGCAAGCAAACGCGCCGCCTGCGTGTTTTCCTCGGGTTCCATGCGTGCCAGCGGGGCCGCGATGGCAATCCCGAAAACATCCCCGAATACCTGAACGGTCGTCGCCAGCCCCATCACATCGACAACGTTCTCACCCCGGGTCACGAAATAACCCTTGGCCGCACCCTGCGTCAGGTCAGCTTCGAGCGTCGCTCGCTCCACGATTGTATTGGGAGTGTGCAGATCCAGCGGCAATCGTGCAATCTGCGCCGCGCGCTCGCCAGCATCGAGCCGACCCAAAAAGGCCTTGCCGATCGCACTGGAATGAAGCGGCTTCATTTCCCCGATACCGGCCGAGTATCGAACAGTCTGCGCGCCCTCGATCACGTCGAGATACAGAATAACATCACCCTGCCGTCGCCCGAGCAAAATGGTCTCGTTCGAGCTGTCGCGCAAATCCTTGAGCACTGGCAGTACACTTTCCAGTACGGGATCATGCGCGGCAATCGTCTGCGCGATATCAAGCAGACGCTTGGTCGGATATATCGCCCGGGTTTGCTCCGACGTGTAGAGATAGCCCATACCAATCAATGTACGGACCAAGCCGTGACAACTGCTGATCGGAGCCGACAAACTTTCGGAAATCTGAGTCAGGGTCATTGGGCCTTTCCGGCGGGAAAATGCCTCAAACAGATTGACGGTGCGAACAGCCGTCTTCACGCCTTCATTCATGTTCATGAATTGTATTTTTTGTGAGTGAAACCCGAGTGTCAACCCACACACGACGCCATAACCGAACGAAAGAGACTGCCGCATCCATGCCCAGCTAGGTTAAAGTGACAACGAAGAGTCACCGGAACACCGCAGATCACCATGGTTTCGAACGAACAAGACCGCATCATTGTTGTCGGCGGCGGCCCCACAGGCCTGATCGCGGCCCTGTCCCTTGCCACACAGGATATTCCGGTACTTCTGCTCGAACAGCAGCAATCCCCCAAGACCATCCACGTGCGACCACGTTCCACCCGCCGACCCTGGAGTATCTCGACGCCCTTGGCATGGTCGACAAGGTACTGGATGACGGCCGCGTCACGCCGATCTGGCAGTTCCGTGACCGCAAGGAAGGCGTCATCGCGGAATTCGATCTCTCCGCCCTGAAGGACGAAACCAAATACCCCTATCGGGTGCAATGCGAGCAGATGGAGCTCAATCGAGCGCTGTATGCTGCGCTCGGCGATATGCCAAATGTAGAAATCCTGTTCGGACATGAAGCAGTCAGCGCGCTTCAGGACGCCGATACCGCCACTGTCGTCGCCAAAACAGCCGAAGTTGAGCAGAAATTCACTGGACGATATGTATTCGGGGCCGACGGCGCACGCTCGGTCATTCGCCGTGCTCTCGGGGTCAAACTCGACGGCTTCACCTATGACGAAAAGGTCGTTCAATACGGCACCACCTTCGATGTCAGTGCCGCCATGCCGGATATTGCTGGCGTCTCCTACATCTCTGACCCGGATGAATGGTGCGTCATCCTGCATTTGCCGGACTACTGGCGTGTCACGTTCTCATCCCGTGACGGCGAACCCGACGACGTTGCCGTGCGCGACGACATCGCCGAAGCCCGGATGGCCGCTTTCTTTGGCACAAGCGGCGCCACCGTCGCACTACACCGGAACGTCTGGTCCATCCACCAACGTGTGGGGGATAATTTTCGCGAAGGTCGTATCGCAATTGGCGGCGATGCTGCCCATATCAACTCCCCCATGGGCGGCATGGGCATGAATTCCGGTGTCCATGACGCCGTGAACTATGCCGAAAAAATGGGCCGCATCTGGCGCGGTGAAGGCGAAGATGAACTGCTGGACCAATACACCCGTCAACGCCGTCATGTGGCGCTGGAAGATGTGCGTCTACAGACCTTTCGCAACACCAAGTTTATTGCTGAGAAGGACCCGGAGGCACGCCGGGCAAGCCAGATTGAAATGCGCACCATCGCCGATGACCCAAAAGCGGCGTACGGTTTCATGATGGGCTCATCGATGCTCGCAGGACTTCGGGCAGCAAATGCCCTGGATTAGCCCACTGTTCGTGTCTCGCTCGCCAAAAGTCGTCAATCGAGCAATAAATCCTTAACGCATAGCGGTGATTGTTCCTCCATAGCCGATTTTCATCGGCGCCATGCGAGGAACGAACCGTGCTGGATACGCTGACGAACGAAGTGCCGGAACACGACACCAAACCGATTTATGACTACGACCTTGTGGTTCTGGGCTCTGGCCCGGCGGGCCAGCGCGCTGCCATTCAGGCAGCCAAACTCGGCAAGCATGTCGCCATCATCGAAAAACGCACAGTTGTGGGTGGCGTGTGCATCAACACAGGCACGATTCCCTCCAAAACCTTGCGCGAAGCCGCGCTTCACCTATCGGGCTACCTGCATCGCAATGTCTATGGTTCCGCCTATTCGGTGAAACAGGACATCACCATGTCGGATTTGATGGTCCGCACAGATCATGTGATCCGCACGGAAATCGATGTCACGCACCATCAGCTGCGACGCAACGGAATCGAAGTTCTGTCTGCCTCTGCCTCATTTTCCGGTCCGCATAGCATCCAGCTCGATTTTGCCGACGGCCGAGGCCAACGGGAGATATCAACTGACAAGGTGGTCATCGCCGTGGGTACCGAGTGCACCCGTGCGCCAGATATTCCGTTTGACGGGACCACCATTTTTACCAGCGATGATGTTCTCAATTTGGAAGAAATCCCGCGCTCACTCGCGATCATTGGCGCGGGCGTGATTGGACTCGAATACGCGACAATTTTTGCCACACTCGGCGTGCGTGTCACCTTGATCGACAAACGTCCCAACCTGCTCGACTTCGTCGATGGTGAGATTACCGATGCACTGGCTTACCTGATGCGGCAGCGCCGTGTTGCGTTACGTCTCGGCGAAGGTGTTGAAAGCGTACGTCGTTGCGACAATGAGAACGGGGCCCGTGTCCGGATCGATCTGGAAAGCGGCAAACAAATCTTCACCCAGAAAACGCTCTACAGCATCGGTCGAACCGGTGCGACGGGCGACCTCAATCTGGAATCTGCCGGTCTGTCCACAGACGATCGCGGGCGGGTCACGGTCGACGCCAACTACCGCACCGAGGTCGACAATATCTACGCCGCTGGCGATGTCATCGGCTTTCCGAGCCTGGCCTCCACATCCATGGAACAGGGCCGTCTCGCCTCCTGTCATGCTTTTGGTGAAGCCTCGAGCTCCTTTGCAGAACTCTTCCCTTACGGCATTTATACGATTCCGGAGATTTCCGTGGTCGGCGCCAATGAAGAGGAACTCACAAGCCAGGGCGTACCCTATGAGGTCGGCAAGGCCTTCTATCGGGAGATCGCCCGCGGGCAGATCATCGGCGACCACACGGGCATGCTGAAGATCCTGTTCCACATTGAGACCCGTGAAGTGCTGGGTGTCAGCATTCTGGGCGAAGGTGCATCCGAGCTGATCCACATCGGCCAAGCCGTGATGGCACACAAAGGGACGATCGACTATTTCGTGGACACGGTATTCAACTATCCAACACTGGCCGAATGCTACAAGACGGCGGCCTTCGATGGATTGAACCGCCTCGAATAGCCTCTAGTGCATCCCCAGATCGGCTTCTGATCGTTCCAGGATCAGTGGCACAATAAGGTCTTCTTCGTCATTGAGATGGCGCTGCAGGCCCACATCAAGCGCGGCCAGGTCGTCGCGCATGCGCGGCACCAAGCCCATAATGTCGTCCGGCTTGTCCTGAATGGCACCATCCAGAGAAACGATGGTGTCATAGGCTCCGCGCAGCAGTTCATGAATGACGTGGTGGTCACTTTCCAGCAGGTCGACCCCTTTCCCGATCCGGGCATCAGCCTGCGTTAGCAGCGGGAAGTAGTGATACTCCTCAATCTTGTGATGGGTATCGAGTTCACCAAGAAAGAAACTGGCCCGGGGCATGAACCATTCGTGGAATCCTTTGGGCTCCACCTCTCCCGCCCCCAGCTTTTCACAAGCATCCGTGAGACCTTCGCCAAACTCCCGAAACATATTGTGACGCGCCAGCCAGAACTGGCACCACTGGCCGTTGTTCGGATGCCCCTCCCATGTCGGACGGGGGTGCGCCATCAGCAGGAAGGTATAATCTTCCGGCAACGCGGTACGGCGGTCGAGAGCAAGTTCAGCGGGGATGGCTTCGGTCATGATAGGGCCGAGATACACGAACAATGCGAATGAGGCAAAGCGATCCCCCATCACATCCGGTTGCCTCTCCCGCGCTGGTGGCACGACGAATCATTGCAGGTATCAACGTCTTTCGCCACACTCCGCCCCGATTGTTTTGGACGAGGGACACTATGGAATACCGGATTTTCAACAGCGACGAGATCGATCATCAGCAATGCTATCGCCTGCTGATTGGTTCGATCGTTCCACGACCCATAGCCTGGGTCAGTTCCATGGACGAGGACGGCGTGCCCAATCTCGCACCGTTCAGCTTCTTTTCCATCGTGTCCCACTATCCACCCTTGGTTTCAATCACCGTGGGTGAGAAGGAAAAAGGTCACAAGGACACGTCGGCCAATATCGCTGCCACCAAAGGTTACGTCATTCACACGGTGACTAAAGGCTGGGAACATCAGATGAATGAAAGCGCCGCGGCCCTGCCCCGTCACGTGAATGAGTTCGAGACCATCGGAATTGAGACCGTCCCGTCGGACCTCGTCAATGCGCCACGCATCAAGGACTGCCCGGTCGCCATGGAATG
>JABJAG010000272.1 GCA_018666195.1 Alphaproteobacteria bacterium | reverse complement strand
GGTGATGACATGCTGGATATTTTCGTTCGAGTGCCGTAACGAAGCTGCATGTTTACAGGAATTGTCACAGATGTCGGGCGGGTGGCCCGGATTGATCAGCTTGAGGTTGGTCGCCGCCTGACGATCGCGACGTCATACGACACGTCAGGTATCGTTCTGGGGGCCTCGATTGCATGCAATGGCGCTTGCCTGACTGCGGTGGAAACCTCCACGGGGCATTTCGCTGTTGATGTGTCTGGCGAGACTCTGGACAAAACGACCATTGGCGCTTGGGCTCTCGATAGCAAAATCAATCTTGAACGTGCCTTGAAGGCTGCGGACGAACTGGGTGGGCACCTTGTCCTCGGCCATGTCGACGCCGTGGGAACAGTGGTGCGCCTTGAGCGAGAAGGTGAGAACCATCGGGTCGACATCGAAGTGCCGGATAGTTTGAAGCACTATGTTGCGTCAAAAGGCTCGATTACCGTTGATGGTGTCTCACTGACTGTTAACGAAGTGGCTGATCGGGTGTTCGGCGTGAACATAATTCCCCATACTTGGGACCATACGTCCTTTGCCGACCTGACATCAGGCGCAAAGGTGAACCTGGAAGTTGATGTGATCGCGCGCTACGTCGCCCGATTGCTGGAGCGTGATGAATCGTGACTGACAAAACAGAAGCACCTGGAAACTCCTCAAAGCAGGACATTGAGCGATCAACCGGAGATGAACAGATTCTCTCGCCGATTGAGGACATCATTGAAGATGCCCGTAATGGCAAGATGTTCATTCTGATCGATGATGAAGACCGGGAGAATGAAGGTGATCTCGTCATCCCGGCGCAAATGGCCACGCCTGATGCTGTTAACTTCATGGCGACGCATGGCCGGGGGCTGATCTGTCTGACCTTGACTCGGGAGCGTACCAAACAGCTCGGTCTGCCGATGATGCCGCAAACTCATGGCCAGCGGCTGGCGACCAATTTCACGGTTTCGATCGAAGCTGCCGAGGGCGTAACGACCGGAATTTCGGCGCCAGACCGTTCTCGTACGATCACGGTCGCGATTGACCCGCGTTCAACGGAAGCCGACATCGTGACCCCGGGACATATCTTCCCGCTTGCAGCACGCGATGGTGGTGTTCTTGTGCGTGCTGGCCATACGGAAGCCGGTGTTGATATTGCGCGTCTGGCCGGTCTGAACCCGTCTGCCGTCATCTGCGAAATCATGAATGAAGACGGGACCATGTCCCGGCTGCCTGACCTCGTGGGGTTTGCTCAGTTTCATGGTCTGAAGATTGGAGCGATCGCGGATCTGATCGCCTATCGCCGACGCAATGACCGGATTGTTGAACGGCTCATGGAGCACAAGTTTAACTCGAAATTTGGTGGCGAGTTCAATTGGCACATCTATCACAACACGGTCGAGTACGCCGAGCATGTGGCGATCGTTAAGGGTGAGATTGATCCTGATGAGCCGGTTCTCGTGCGGATGCATGCTTTCAGTATCGGGACGGATGCATTGGGGAGCCTCGATGCGCCTGATGCCGGAGTTCTGCAGCGTTCGATGGAACTGATCGGGGAAGCCGGGAAGGGCGTGATCGTGCTGATCCGTGACACTTCTCCCAATGCCCTGTCGGAACGCATCAAACGGGTGAAATCAGCTCCGGGCAGTCCGGTGAATGAATTGCGTGATTATGGTGTCGGGGCGCAGATTTTGGCCGACCTGGGGGTTCGCGATATCATCCTGTTGTCGAATTCCCAGCGCTCTATTGTGGGTCTGGAAGGATTTGGCCTGCGGCTGGTGGAAACCCGACCTGTACCATTGGCAGACGAGGCGTAAGGAGGGGCATATGTCCGATCAACCGCATATCATGATTGCGCTCTCGCGCTACTACGAAGAGGTGGCGAGCGAACTTCTTGCAGGGACTCTCGGTGTTCTCGAAGAGGCAGGGGCGACGCATGAACTCTATGAAATTCCCGGCGCCTTCGAAATTCCAGCGGCCATAGCGATTGCTATGCGATCACCGGAGTTTTCGGGCGGCCGCCGTCGATTTGACGGATATATTGCGCTTGGATGCGTCATTCGAGGTGAAACCACCCATTACGATTATGTCTGCGGCGAGTCAGCGCGAGGTTTGCAGGATCTTTCGACCCGTCATTGCCTCGCTCTCGGCTTCGGTATCCTCACAACGGAGAATATGGACCAGGCAATGGCCCGTGCTGCCGTGGATCGCGGCAACAAGGGTGCCGATGCTGCCAATGCCTGCTTGCGTATGGTTGAGTTCAAACGCCAATTCCGAATGTTCCCACGCTGATGACTGCGAAAAACGAGGTGAATTCAGGCAAGGGCCGATATTCCGGTGCTTCGGCGCGCGGTGCTGCCCGTCTGATGGCGGTTCAGGCGCTTTACCAGATCGAGATCAGAGGTGGTACGGCAGAATCGACGGTGACCGAATTTCTGAAACACCGGACCGAGATGGTAGACGAAGAGACCGACACCAAGGTACGTCTGGAGGCAGACAAGGCTCTGTTTGCAGATCTGGTCCGCGGTGTGGACCGCGAGTGCGAAATGATCGAGAGCACGCTGGATGGCTGTCTTGACGGTGGAACAACAACACAGCGCCTTGAGCCATTGTTGCGGGCCATCATGAAAGCGGGAGTTTTCGAGTTGCAGACCCGCTCTGATATCCCGGCCAAAGTCACGATCAGTGAATATGTTCATCTGACCGACGCATTTTTTGACAGTCGGGAGCCAGGTCTTGTGAATGCCGTCCTTGATAGGCTGGCCCGTGTCCTTCGTGAGGACGAAACATCGAAGAGAGACACGACCGGAGATGGCGCAGCCAGTTGATGAATTCGATCTGATTTCGCGGTTTTTCATGCCGCTTGCTCGTGATATGCCGGGTGCGTTCGGGCTGCGTGATGATGCGGCTGTCCTGCGTCCCGATCCGGGTTTTGACCTGGTCGTCTCAGCGGATGCGATTGTGTCCGGTGTCCACTTTTTCGACACAGCCCAGCCGAAAGATATTGCGCGCCGAGGATTGCGCGTAAACCTGTCGGATATCGCCGCAAAGGGGGCTGTACCGCTGGCCTATACCCTGACTCTGCAACTGCCGCTGACAACCGATGAAATTTGGCTTTCGGCCTTTGCTGAGGGGCTTGCAAGTGACCAGCTGGAGTTCGGTCTCGGATTGCTGGGCGGGGATACCACGCACACAAACGGACCGCTATCATTAAGCATTAATATTTTTGGACAAGTCCCTGAAAATAAAATGATTAGTCGCTCGAGTTCTTGTGTTGATGATGACGTATACGTGACGGGCACAATCGGTGATGCGTGCCTGGGTTTGGCTCTCGAGAAAGGCGATCTCGATGTTCCAACTGGCCCGGAACGCCTTGAACTGGCCGAGCGCTATCTGTGCCCACAACCGCGAGTTTTTCTGGGGCCGGAACTGCTTGGTTACGCAAGTGCAGCAGCTGATGTTTCTGACGGTTTGATCGCCGATCTGGGACATATTTGCGATGCATCCGGGCTGGGTGCTGAAGTCATGTTTTTGTCGGTGCCGTTGTCTGGCGCTGCGCGCAGGACGGTAACGGACAATCAACCATTACACCTTAGTCTTCTGGCTGGTGGAGATGACTATGAGATCGTCTTTACAGCTCCGGAGACTGCACGGGACGCTATTGAAGCGATTTCGCAGGACGCCGGAGTACCGATTACGAGAATTGGCCGCATGATCGAACGCGAAATTGCGGACTCTGGGGTTGTTGTTCGTGACGATTCCGGCAACCAGCTTGAGGTAGGCAATGGCGGATACCAACACTTCCGGGGATTTGAGTAGAGCCGAAAGCGAAGCCGCGATTCGGGCCATGCGCGCGGGTAAAGACCCTAATGCCGATGACCAACCCAAGAAAAAGGGCAAGAAGAAGCTCGTTCTGTTGATTTTGATTTTGGTCATCGGTGCGGCAGGCGCTGCGGGATACAAATTCGTCCTGCCCAAAGAAGAACCCTTGCATGCTGAAGTTCTTGAGCCCGAGCCTGAGCCCGAGGGAGCGCTTGATCTCGTATATATCGATCTGGATCCGCTCTTCGTGCCATTTCAGACGGAAGACGGACACCGACACAAAATAGTCGTGGTCCTTTCGCTGGAGGTTGAGCGCGAGCACCATAGCGACAAGAAGGTTCGCTCACTGTTGCCACGTCTGCGCGAGGCCTATGTGCGTTCGTTGACGTCGCGCCCCTATCCGGGAACAGGGGAGGGGTCGATCAAGATTGTTTATCTGAAAAACCGCATTCGAGCGGAAAACAATCGCATCCTTGGAACGGGCACCGTAAATGACGTGCTGGTCCGTGATGTGCGGGTTCTGTCGGGCTGATTGTGAGACAGATGATAAAGCGTTTCTCATTTATACTCTTTCTGCTGACATTCGCATGCGCCGGTGTGATGGTCATGGACGCCTATGCTGCTGGCGCAGCCGAGGAAGAGGACAACGGAGATATTGAGGAACACCATTATGTGGAGCTCGATACCATCACGGTCACGTTGTTCAACGAAGATAGCGTGGTTGGCCTCTACACCGTAGCCGCCACTCTGGAGATTGCCGAGGCGGATCAACGTTCACTGGTGCACGGTGCCCGATCACGCCTGCGCGACGCCATGATCGTCGAATTGCACACGCTCGTTGCTCGCCGCAAAGGCATTTCAATACCTCTTGATGCGGTGAAGTTTCGGTTGCGCAATGTGGCCCAGCGGACGCTGGGCAAAGATGTGGTGATCGATCTTTTTGTTGAGAATGTCCTGCGCAAGGACACTTGATTCGGTCCCGGAAATTGCAAAGCTGATATTCACACAGTGGGCTTGTAATTTTATTGGCCATGGAAGAATGTCCGCGCATGCAATTTACACGTGAAATCCGCAACGTCAGCCTACTGTCTATCTGTCAGGCACTGGGTCAGACACAGATGATCCTGGTGTTCTCGGTCTCGTCGATCATTGGCGCTTCAATGGCCCCCAATGTCGGGTGGGCGACCGTTCCGATTACCTTTCAATTCGTGTTCATGACCCTGTCGACGGTTCCGGCAGCATTTCTCATGAAGCGCATCGGGAGAGCGAATGGGTTTACCGTGTTCCTGCTGATTGGTTGTGGTGGTGCGACCTTGATGGTCTACGCGCTCTACATTCAGAGTTTCGTTCTGTTTTGCGTTGGGTCGGCTTTGTTCGGGGCCTCGGCTGGCGCCAATCAGCAATTTCGGTTTGCTGCTGTGGATGCTGCCAGTGACGGATTTCGAGCCAAGGCGGTGAGCCTCGTCCTCGCGGGGGGGGTCTTTGCTGCGCTGGTCGGGCCGAGCCTCTCCTCCTGGGGCTACGATATGATCCAGCCAATTTTGTACGGCGGCGTTTACCTGGTTATTCTTGCATTGCAGATAATGATGATGGTCCTACTGCGATTCACCGATATTCCGGCGCCGACTGTTCAGGAACGCACGGGGCATGTGCGGCCTATGCGTGAGATTGCCATGCAGCCGGCATTCATCGTGGCGCTGATGAGCGCGATGATCGGTTATGGGGTAATGAATTTCGTGATGCTGTCGACGCCGATCTTCATGCATCTGCATCCGACCCACCCATTTGGGCAGCTCGACATCAACAATGTCATCATGTGGCATGTGCTTGGGATGTTCGCGCCGGGGTTCTTTACCGGCTGGCTGATCAAGAAATTCGGTGATGTGAATATTATTTTGGCAGGCGCCGTGATCTCGGTCGTGTGCCTCATTGTCAACTTTAGTGGCGATTCACTCTGGCATCTGCGGATTGGAATGGCGCTTGTTGGCCTGGGTTGGAACTTCATGTTCACAGCCGGCACCACGTTACTGCTGAGTACCTATACACCGGCTGAAAAGGCCAAGGTTCAGGGGATCAACGACTTGTTTGTCTTTGGGACGGTTGCGCTTTGCTCGCTCTTTGCGGCCGTGATTTACAAGAACTTCGGGTTCTTTGCGGTCAACCTGACTTCAGCTCCGCTGCTGGTGCTGGTGGTTCTGGCCGTGCTTTGGCTACGCTGGAAGCGGCAACCTGTCGCTGCCTGACCACACCTCACAGGTTGCCATGTTCCTGCCTTTTTGGCATGTTCCCGCCGCTTTTGACGGGTCAGGTGATTCGCACCTGTCTTGGGGTACGCGCCGTAATCTGCAGCGCGACCCGAACAACATAGAAACCAAAGGACAACAACAATGGCTCCTATCGTCTGGTTCGCCATCGCATGTGGCGGTCTGGCAGTACTCTACGGGATTTGGGCTTCACGCTCGATCCTTGCTGCGAGTGCTGGCAACGAGCGTATGCAGGAAATTTCCGCTGCCATTCAGGAAGGCGCAGCTGCCTATCTGAACCGCCAGTATCGCGCAATCGCGATCGTCGGCGTGGTCATCGCGGTGATCCTTATCTTCCTCCTCGGCTGGAAAGTCTCACTGGGCTTTGTTATCGGCGCAGTGCTTTCCGGTGTGACCGGTTACATCGGCATGAATATTTCGGTTCGCGCAAATGTGCGTACAACCGAAGCAGCTCGCAGCAGCATGGCTGAAGGCCTCTCGATCGCGTTCCGGTCGGGTGCTGTGACCGGCATGCTGGTGGCAGGTCTCGCGCTTCTCTCTGTGGCCGGCTATTTCGGCTTCATGGTCTGGATGCAGCAGAACGGTGATGCGAGTGGTCGTGACCTTATTGACGCACTTGTGGCGCTTGGCTTCGGCGCTTCGCTGATTTCGATCTTTGCCCGTCTGGGTGGCGGCATCTTCACCAAGGGTGCGGATGTTGGTGCTGATCTCGTTGGCAAGGTTGAGGCGGGTATCCCCGAGGATGACCCCCGTAACCCGGCTGTGATTGCTGATAACGTTGGAGACAACGTTGGCGATTGTGCTGGCATGGCCGCTGATCTGTTTGAGACTTATGCCGTGACAATCGTTGCGTCGATGGTCCTGATCTCGATCTTTCTGAGCGGCAACACGATGTTGAACGCAATGATGGTTTATCCGCTCGCAGTTGGTGGAATTTGCATCGTCGCTTCAATCATTGGCACGTTCTTCACGCGCCTTGGTGCCAGCCAGAACATCATGGGTGCGCTGTACAAGGGCTTCATTGCTTCGGCCGTGCTTTCCCTGGTGGGGATTGCCGGCGTGACTCATTGGGTGATTGGCTTTGATACGGAGATTGTTCTTTCGAACATCACCTTCAATGGCATGGACATCTTCCTGTGTGGCGTCATTGGTCTGGTTGTGACGGGTCTCCTGATCTGGGTGACCGAGTACTACACCAGCACCGAATACCGCCCGGTACGCTCGATCGCCAAAGCATCGACCACTGGTCACGGTACGAACGTGATCCAGGGTCTGGCGATTTCGATGGAAGCCACAGCGGTTCCGGCACTGATCATCTGTGCTGCGATCATTGGCTCCTTCATGCTTGCTGGTCTGCTCGGAATTGCCATGGCGGTCACGGCTATGTTGGCCCTGACGGGTATGGTTGTGGCGCTCGATGCATATGGTCCGGTAACGGACAATGCAGGTGGCATTGCTGAAATGGCTGATCTCGATGAAGCAGTGCGCAAAACCACTGACGCACTCGACGCAGTGGGTAACACCACCAAAGCTGTGACCAAGGGGTATGCCATTGGTTCAGCTGGTCTCGGTGCGCTTGTTCTCTTCGCGGCCTATACCTCGGATCTGAACTTCTTCATCGCTGACTCCGCGACTTACCCGTATTTCACGGGTGTCGAACTCGACTTCTCCCTGACCAACCCGTTTGTGGTTGTGGGCCTTCTGGTGGGGGGCATGCTGCCCTTCCTGTTTGGCGCGATGGGCATGACAGCGGTTGGCCGTGCGGCCGGCTCTGTGGTGGTTGAGGTCCGTCGTCAGTTCAAGGATATCCCGGGGATCATGGAAGGCACAGGCAAGCCTGAGTACGGCCGCTGTGTCGACATGCTGACTAAGGCAGCCATCAAGGAGATGATTATCCCCTCGATGCTGCCGGTACTCTCGCCGATTATCCTGTTCGTGGTCATTCTTCTGATCGCAGGCAAGTCGGCAGCGTTCTCCTCATTGGGTGCCATGCTGCTTGGCGTGATCGTGACAGGCCTCTTCGTGGCCATCTCGATGACCGCTGGTGGCGGCGCTTGGGATAATGCCAAAAAGTACATCGAAGACGGCAACCACGGTGGCAAGGGCTCAGACGCTCACCACGCCGCAGTAACCGGCGATACGGTTGGTGATCCCTATAAGGACACGGCTGGTCCTGCTGTGAACCCGATGATCAAGATTACCAATATCGTGGCACTTCTGGTGCTCGCTGTGTTGGCGCACTAACAGCCACGCATTCGCTGCGTAGCAAGAACCCCGGGGTCGCTAGCGGCCCCGGGGTTTTTCTTTGTGAATTGAAGTGGCGTACTTCTTTGCGTGGAGGGCTACTGGGAGCCTGCGAAGCGTCCGACATTGCCGAACAATTGCTGTAGCAGCGATAGTTCGTTGCCCGCGGTGGGGGTGATCCGGGATACGAGTTCGACGTCCTTTTTGTCATTCTCGGTATAGGTCACGACATCTTCGACCACGCCCTCACCATCAAAGACGATGGCGACGATCTTGCGTTCGATAAGTTTGGGTTCGAAGAAAGCGGTTCTTTCCGTACGTTCGGACATGTAGTACCAGACGTTTTCGCGGAAGACGCCTTGGGTTGATGGTGTGCCCAGAACGCGCCCGACTTCACGGCGTGACGACTTACCGGGCTCGATCTCGGCGAGGACTTCCGGGTCAGGCTGTTGCCCGTGCGCTGTGATAACAGGAGCACAGGCTGTAAGTGCGGAAAGAAGGACCAGGATACGGCCATGTCGGACGAAAGAATTCATTCGGCGAGTGTCTCGTCGGAAGCTGTTGAGAATCGGGTGATACAGCAGACGATGGCACCCGCTCTTTCATCCTGTCAACTGCACGAGGTGGGTGGCATGACAATTGGGATATTTGAAGAATGTTAAGTCGAATTCGTGACCGCCAAGCGCGACGGAAACAGGCATTGCAGCTGCATGAGTTGATTGTTGAGCAATCGCGTGTCCCGGTGTTTTACACTGACCTTGGCGTGCCGGATACGATGCTGGGCCGCTATGAAATGGTTTGCCTGCATGCCTATCTGGTTTTGACGCGGCTCAAGCGGGATGGTGAGGCACGTCTGGCGCAGACACTGCATGATTTGATCTTTGATGACTTCGATGTTGCTTTGCGCGAAGCGGGGCTGGGGGATATGGGCATCGGCCACCGGATCAAGAAACTGGCGCGCAATCTGCACGGACGGATATCGGTCTATGAATCCGGGATCGCCGGTGCGGACGCTGAGATGGCGACAATCCTGCGCCGGAACATGTATGCCAGCGTTGAGCCGACCGAGGAGCAGGTTACGGCAATGATCACTTATGTCCGCGCAGCGAGAGCTGCGATGGATGCAGGTTCTTCAGGTGTCGAGTTGCTTGCCAATGGGACGGCTTTTGTGCCGCCCGCTGCACGAACAGGTGAGGCAGTCGGATGAACGAGGTTGTTGATAAACGAGAGTTTGTTCGCACGATTGATGTTGTCGAACTCGAACCCGGACAACGTGATCATATGGTGTTCGATGCTAGTGCGGAAGAATGTACGGCAATCGCACAGCGTTTGAAGCTGCTTTCGATGACCTCGTTTTCGGCCGATATCTATGTCCTGCGGGAATTGTCTGGTGATGTCAGCATTTTCGGAGATATCACGGCAGAGATTGAGCAGGCCTGTGTGGTGACCCTCGAACCGGTCAGCGACAGTGTCGAAGATTCGATCATGCAGCGTTTCACGGCTCGTGAAGATGACGAGGAAGCAGAAGACGAGGATCCTGTAGAGCCGATTACCGATGACGAAATCGAGGTCGGTGAGGTGCTCTTGCAGAACCTTTCGTTGGCGCTGAACCCCTATCCGCGTGCGCCAGGCGTAGCCTTCGAAGTGGTTGATGATGATGCCGGTGAACCCTCCGGGCCCTTTGCTGCGCTCGCTCAACTGCGCGATATGGGCGATAAATCAAAAAAATAGCCCTCAAGCTCCTGAAATCGACAAGAAAACTTGCGATTCGCTTGCCCCGAGGTGCATTTTTGGATATCTAGCAGCCGCCTTCCGGCATGCGCAAAGAATTCTTACTTCCCCGCGAAAGGGAAATCACATGGCTGTACCCAAGAAAAAAATATCGAAATCTCGTCGGGGTATGCGGCGCTCACACGATTCACTGAAGCAGCCGACCTATGTCGAAGATGAGACCACGGGCGAATTCCATCGGCCTCACCACGTCGATATGAAGACTGGCTTCTACAAGGGCCGTCAGGTCATTGAGGTCAAAGAGAAGATCTAGTCTCTTTCTGACTGACCCCGGACCTTGTGTCCGGTGGGGGAGCGGACCGATTGAGCGACCAGATCACTATCGCCCTCGACGCCATGGGCGGCGACGATGCACCGCAGATTGTGGTGGCAGGTGCGAATATTGCGCGCCGGCGACACCCTGACGTCAAATTTTTGCTTTATGGCGACGAAAAAGAGATCGCCGAGCTGGTTTCAAAGCAGCGCGGATTGGATGAGTTTGTCGAAATTCGACACGCATCGGAAAAGGTCGAACCCGATGACAAGCCCTCGCAGATTGTGCGCAGCGGCCAGGAAACCTCCATGTGGAAAGCTATCACCTCCGTGAAGGAAGGTGATTCTGACGGTGTTGTCTCCGCGGGTAATACTGGAGCGTTGCTCGCAATGGCCATGCTGGTCCTCCGGCGACTTGAGGGGATCGACAGGCCCGCGATTGCATCGTTTTTTCCGACCCAGCGCGGCGAGACTGTGATGCTTGATCTGGGGGCGAATATTCAATGCGATGCACGCAATCTCGTAGAGTTCGCGATTATGGGCGAAGTTTTCGCGCGTACGATCCTTGGTATCAATGATCCGACAATCGGATTGCTGAATGTCGGTGAAGAGGAGACGAAGGGCAATGATGCCCTGAAGTTGGCGGCAACGCTGCTGCGGGACTTGGACCTGCCGGGTGAATTTGTCGGCTTTGTTGAGGGTGATGACATTCCCTCTGGCGCCGTCGATGTGGTGGTGACCGATGGGTTTACGGGCAATGTGGCCCTGAAGACGGCCGAAGGAACCGCGCGTCTGATCAACGCCTTTGTACGTGAGACCTTCCGTAATTCGTTTTGGGCCAAGATCGGCTATCTCTTTGCCAAACCGTCATTTGATAAGCTGCGCAGCCGCAGCGATCCACGTCGATATAATGGTGCAATGTTTCTGGGACTCAATGGTGTTTGCGTTAAGAGTCATGGTGGAACCGACGCAATCGGGTTTGCTACGGCAATCGGGGTTGCGATCGATATGATCAAGTACGATGGAACTGCTTTGCTAAAGACCAATATTGAACGGCTCGACCCTGAAATTCTACGCCCGCAATCCGCGGTGGCGAACTAGCATGCGCCGTTCTGTTGTTGCTGGTGTCGGGCATTATCTTCCCGAACGCATCGTGACGAACGCCGATCTGGCGAAACAGATCGATACGTCTGATGAATGGATTCGTGAACGCAGCGGAATTACCCAGCGCCATATTGCTGCCGACGGTGAATTCACGTCGGATCTGGCGAGCCATGCAGCCCGCAAAGCTCTGGATGCAGCGGGGATGGGGCCGGACGATGTGGATTTGATCGTTGTCGCGACCTCCACACCGGACGAAACTTTCCCTGCATCTGCAACCGTCGTTCAGTCGAAGCTTGGCTGTGCAAATGGCAGCATGGGTTTTGATGTGCAGGCTGTCTGTTCGGGCTTTGTATATGCGCTGGCTACTGCTGATAATTTCATCAAGGCTGGGCAGGTCGATTCTGCACTTGTGATCGGAGCCGAGACTTTCTCGCGTATCCTCGACTGGGAAGACCGTGGCACCTGCGTTCTGTTTGGTGATGGTGCTGGCGCCATGATGCTCAAGGCTGAGGATGGCAAAGGCACTTCCAACGACCGAGGTGTGCTGTCCACCCATCTACATTCCGATGGTAGTCTGCACGATCTGCTTTATGTGGATGGTGGCCCGTCTTCCACGGGCGAAGTCGGGTATTTGCGCATGGAAGGCCGGGAGGTCTTTCGCCATGCAGTGACGAAGATGTCCGAAGTTGTAGTGGAGGCACTGGAAGCAACGGGTCTGAACGCGGAAGAAGTTGACTGGTTCGTGCCGCATCAGGCCAACAAGCGCATTATTGACGGAACAGCACGCAAACTGGGGGTTGGTGCAGATCGCGTGGTCGTGACCATCGACAAACACGCCAACACTTCGGCTGCATCCATCCCATTGGCACTTTCCGTGGCTGTTGGTGATGACCGTATTCAGCAAGGTCATCTTGTGCTGATTGAGGCAATGGGTGGTGGATTGACCTGGGGATCGGGCATCATCCGCTGGTAGCCGTGCGCTACGAAAATTTTAAAAGTTTTGCTTTAAGCGTACGGACCAATCCTTTGATATTGACGGATTTATCCTGTCACGGTACCGTCCCCTAAATAGGAAATACGGGGAGAACAGGTGTGGGCGAAACAATAACGCGCGCGCAATTGACCGAAGCTGTCTATCAGGAAGTCGGTCTATCCAGGAATGAATCCGCGGATCTTGTGGAGTCTGTTCTGGCCGAAATGTCGGATGCGTTGGTTCGTGGTGAGATGGTGAAACTCTCATCATTCGGAAGCTTTCAGGTGCGCCAGAAAGGCCAGCGTATGGGGCGAAATCCGAAAACAGGCGAAGAGGTACCAATCCTGCCGCGCCGTGTTTTGGTGTTCCGTCCGAGCCATGTTTTGAAGAAAAGCATCAATGACGGGGATGTGAGTTCTCAGGATTCTCAGTCTTCGACGTCCTTTGGATCGTCCCCAGAGTCCGAAACCTCCTACTAGTCGGTTGAATGTCTGACACCGCAAATCTTTCGTCGAGACGCGGCAACAAATCTGCCGAGGCATTTCGCACCATCAGCGAAGTTGCGACAGATTTGGATGTGCCGCAGCACGTTCTGCGGTTTTGGGAGACGAAGTTCACTCAGGTGCGCCCAATGAAACGGGGTGGCGGGCGCAGGTATTATCGACCTGAAGATGTTGAACTCCTGAGATCCATTCGCGCGTTGCTCTATGAAGATGGATATACCATCAAGGGCGTGCAGAAGTTGC